>NZ_HG315671.1:3659057-3750776 GCF_000723205.1 Formosa agariphila KMM 3901
AAACTTTTTACCTTTATAATTTACAGCTTCAATCTCTAAACCATAGGATCCTTTTTCCAAATTAGAGGGTAATTTAGCTTTCCAAATATGTTCGGTTTCGGCAACACCTGGCGTCCAATTATCATCATTTTTCTTACTAGAAATGGTAGACAACATAAAAGGATCTTTATCGACGCTATTGGTAAATTCAATTTCTAGATTTGTACCTTTTATTTTCCCTATAACTTTATCTCCTTTTTTACCTATAAACCAGTTTACTAAAACATTCTCCTGATCAGTATAAATTCGCATATGAAAATTTTCAGGATAATTTACAGGTTTATACGTATAAGTATATTGATTGTTTTCTACATCCATTACAAAATATCCTTTAGGGGTACCGTCCGTAGATGTTGCATAAGGAATATCTAATTCGTCTTTAGGTGATAACCACCAAGAACCGCAAGTTGCACCGGCTACAAGGCCATCAATATCGCTGTGATAATGCTCTTCTATATCATAGGCCTTTACAGTGTGTAAATGACCTGAAACTGCAAAGACCTTATTATTTTTACTAAGTATATTAAAAATAGTTTCAACATCATCTTTTTTAGTAAAACGGTCCAAAATTGGAGCATGTGTACAAACAACAATCGTTTTGTCATGTGCAACAAACTTCATATCATTCTTTAACCAAGTTAACTGCTCGGAATCAATACCGCCAAAATAGCTTCCTCTTTTCTTTTTCTTATAATTCCATCCATCATATTGAATGGTATTTAGAACGATATAATGAAAATTACCATAATCGAACGAATAATATTCCGGACCATAAGTATCTTTAAAAGTCGAGGTTGCATAGCGATTATCTTTAGCCTGATAATTGATATCATGATTTCCAAAAACATAATAACCTACCTGACCCATTTTACTTGAAAACTCTAATTCTTTAGATAAAATATCTAAATAATCATCAGCTATATCTCCCAAAACGATTCTAAAATCAGCATCTTCTATCGCCATAAATGGCAGTAATCCATCTTTAAAATAATCTAACCGTTGGTCATTTCCCATTTGAGGGTCACCTACTAATAGTGCTCTATGGGAGTCTTCATTAACTTTATGCATTGGGAAGTACAAAGTTTTTGGAAGCTCATTTGACACATTTGTTCCAGGATATTTTAAAACTTCCTTAATGGGATTTGGCTGATAATAAAAATAAGATTTTGGTTTGTTTTTATTATCGATTTCAAACTGATAGCCTTTAGGTTTAGTTACAGAAATAAAATGCTCTTCCCTTAATTGCAATGTAAAAACTCCATCTGAATTTGTTACCACAGACTCTAATTGATTAGTTACTACAACATTTTTTAATGCCTTATCACCAGCATCAAAAATTTGATTGGCATTAACATCTTCAAAAACGATTCCTGTTATATCCTGTGCATTGACTATCCCAATACTAAGTAAACCTAAAAAACGGATTGTGTTTTTTAGATTTACATTTAGTTGTAACTTCATTTTAGTAACCTTCGTTTTGAACTAAGTTCGGATTCAACAATAACTCTGGCGTTGGTATTGGATATAGGTATTCGTAATCTTGAAACACTGGTCTCACATCTGCATGCAAAATAATATTCCCTGAATTTCCTGATGACAATTCAATAGCTTTACCTCCATTAGGAGAATCTTCACCTAAAATAATACGCTGCAACCCATTCATAGTGGTATCATCATAATCTGCTTGATTATTTAATACAATTGCATCATTATTACCATCATTATTCATATCAAAGGCTTTACCTACCATTTCAATATACATTCCTTGATATTCATTACGAATTAACTGGCCAACCTTCCAACGTCTAACATCATCTAAACGAAAACCTTCAAAACATAATTCCACACGTCTTTCTCTTCTTATTTCAAGCAACATTGGATCTGTTACATTAGGATATAACGCACTTTGAAAAGGGTCTAAAGCTGCATTCAACAACAAATTTGGAAGCCCTGCTCTTGATCTTAATTTATTAATAGAGATATCTAAATCCTGTTGGCCTAATTCTCCTAATTCTGCTACTGCTTCAGCATAATTTAAAAGAACTTCAGCATAACGAATCAGAATATAATCATTTGTATTAGCCACATACGAGTCGTCTTCTGGACCTGTGACATATTTTATAATTTGATATCCAGTGGCTGCATATGTTAAGTCTGGTAATAATTCCAAGTCTTCATTTAACCTTTTATACCCCGGTGTTCTAATTATTTGACTTAATCTCGGGTCTCTATTTAAGATCTCTTCACTATAAGGTAAATTTTGAGAATTACTTTGATTTGAAAATGCAGAACCATCATTCATTAAAAAAGAATCTATGAATGATTTAGTTGCTTGACGTCGTCCTTGATTGTAATCATTAAAAATATAATTAGAACTGTGTCCAGAACCTTCGCCTTCAATATAGGTACGTACTAAGATAGACTCATCGTCCAATGCTTCTTCGGACGCGAATACATTAAGATAATCTTCATCGCTGTTCCCTGTATTATGTATAGCATAGGCACCACTCTCAATTAATTCTTTAGCTGCACTTTTAGCCTCATTAAACAATACATTTGACCTTGACTGATCCGCATTATGGTATTTTTGCCAAGACCCTTCAAACAATGCTACACGAGACTTTAGCGCTAGGGCGGAATTACTGTTAATTCTATTATACCCTTCGTCTAGATTTATATTATTTATTGCATAATTTAAATCTGATAAAATAGAATCCATAACTAGAGTTCGAGAATCTCTTTCCCCCATTAAAGCCTCATCTCCATCTTCTAAAACCTTATTAACCCATGGCACATCTCCAAAAGTTTTCACCTTATCGAAATAAAACCATGCTCTAAAAAATCTAGCAATTCCAGCATAATGTTGTCTTGACTCTACAGGAATTTCTTCATTATTATAATGTTCTAAAAAGTAATTAATGCTTCTTAAGGATTCCCAATCCCAACCATCGGCACCTAAAATAGTTGAAGGAATAACACGACCTTGTTCTAACACAGATAATTCATCATTACCAGTTTCCATATCGTCACTTTCATAATCTGCACCATATCCTAAACTATGTGGTGGATTTAAAGTCTCGTAAAACCCATTGGTATATAATCTTAAATCACCAGCAGATTGAAAAAAGTTTTGTTCAGTAATTTCGGTTGTAGGGTAACGTTCTAAAAAATCGTCGTTACATCCAAACATAAAAGTAAGTACAACTACACTATATATTTTATATATATTTTTCATCTTAAATTATAAATTTTAAATTAAAAGTTTAACTGTAATCCCAATGTAACTTTTCTGTTTAACGGGTAAACCATACCTTGTCCATCTAGACCTGGCGAGTAAGGATCATCTCCTAATGCTTCTGGATCAAACGCTTCACTAAGGGCTGTCCATTCCATAATATTTTCTGCAGAAACATAAAGTCTAAACGATTCTAAGAATTTCATAACATCTCTCTTAAAGGTATATCCAATGGTTAAATTTTTCCAACGTAAATAAGATGCATCTTGGATCTGCCCCGTTTGATTTACACTTAAAGGTTGATCTTTCCATGCTCCTGCTATATATCCTCTTGGATTTGGAAAAGCGGCATCTGGATTGTCTGCTGTCCAATAATCTGTCATATGCTCGAATATTGGCTGATATTTTCTATTATAAAAACCATAATAAAGTGCAGCTTCATTATTAGGCATAAAATCACGCTCACCAACACCTTGGAAAAACACAGAAAAATCAATATTATTCCAATTAAACCCTAAACCAAAACCATAATTATATCTAGGTGTACTATTACCAATGACACTTAAATCCCCATGGTCATCAAATGTGTTTTGACCTTTATCTATAACACCATCTCCATTAGTATCTACAAACTTTATATCTCCAGGTGCCGGAGCAAAATCTGGATAGACTTGTTGATGATCTGGTGCAGCATTGACCTCTCCATCATTTTGAAAATACCCATCCGTTGTGTACCCCCAAATCTCGCCTACAACCATACCTTCATAAAAATCTGGATCGGTCCAACTTCCTAAACTTTTAGTAGCATTACTATTAAAAGAAGTTATTTCTGATTTTGCATCTCCAACATTTACATTAACGAAATAAGAGAAGTCCTTCTCTGCTAACATAAAATTATCTCTCCATCCTACGGAAACTTCCCAACCTTTGGTATTTAGATCTCCGGAATTTTGCATCGGTACGGTAGCACCATAAATAGAAGGCAAGCTTCCTCCAGGGATTAACATATCGTATGTATTACGAATAAAATAATCGAAATTCGCAGTTAATCTTCCGTTGAACGTACTTAAGTCTAAACCAAAGTTTGAACTTTTTATTTGCTCCCAAGTTATATTAGAACTTATTGGACTAGGTGCTCCAGCATAAGGTTGTATACTATCATCAAACAACCATGTACTATTATTTACAGATAGATTTGAGATATATAAATAATCGTTTACATTTTGGTTTCCGAGTGCACCGTATGATGCTCTAAGCTTTAAGTTTTTTATCCCTAAGTTTGCGTTTTTAAAGAAATTTTCTTCCGAAATCCTCCACCCTGCTGATATTGACGGAAAGAATCCACCACGATCGTCGGTTGGAAATCTAGAAGATAAATCATAACGCCCATTCAACTCAATTAAATAACGATCATTAAAATTATAGTTTACTCTATAAAAAGCACCTCTAAGAGCATATTCACTTTCTTTGTCATAGGTTTTAATCGTTCCAGTTGAGAGGTTTAATGATGAATAATCATCACTTAATTGCCCAGCTCTAAGAACTTCATAGTAGCTATTTGAATATTCCTCTTGATTATACCCTAACATCGCAGAAAAATCATGTTTCCCAAGTGTTTTACTATAGGTTGCGTGTAGATTAATAACATTAAAATCATTATCTGTCGTTCCGCGTTTCAATGAGTTTGGATCATCGATAGGGAACTCCTCAACGATTCCAGGAGATGGTGAATATAACGGTGAAATACGTTTAGCTGTTAATAAGGTATTATCATTTTGATACGTGTAATCCCCATGTATTTTTAAATCGTTATTTAAAAATGACATATCAAAGGCAAGGGTAGTTTTAAATAATTTTTGGTCTTCTACTTGACGTCCTCCATCTTGCATAAACCCAAGAACTACACCGTGATTTGTCCAATAACCATCAGGTGTTTGTAACACATTATACGGATTAGCTTCTTGAGACATCATACGCTCCACATTAAGATTATATCTAAAATAAGGATTAGGCTGATCGTAAACCCCATTAGCAAATTCAGTATTTGTAGTTACTGACAACCAACTCGCTAGATCTATTGTAATTTTAGTTCTTAGATTATATCTTTTGTAATCATCTGTACCTATTTTATAGACCCCTTCTTGATTTAATAAGCCTCCAGATAAATAATAGTTAAACTTTCCTGACTCACCAGAAACACCTACATTTTGAATATTCATAGGCGCGTTGTCCTGATACATAAGATCATACCAATTTGTGTTTCCTGCAGTAAGCCAATACGGTTGCCCAGCATCATTTACACTTGCCACAATTTCTGGCAAACTTGGATCATTTGCTCTTGCTTTAATATAATCCATCTGTGCATCTGAAAATGAATTACCTGCCTGCTGATGAATTTCTGCATATTTAACAGGATCATCAAGATACAATTTAGGTATACGAGTAGGAGAAGAAAACCCAAACATTGAATCATAGGTAATATTTAAACCATCTTCCTTACCTTTTTTGGTTGTAATTAAAACAACTCCAAAAGCACCTCGTGCTCCATAAATTGAGGATGCAGCGGCATCCTTTAATACAGATACATTTGCGATATCACGAGGGTTTAAAGTGTTGATATTTCCAGGAGTCCCATCAATTAGAATTAAAGGACTTCCTCCATTTATAGACCCTAACCCACGAATATTAAACTCTCCAGTTTCATCTGGTCTTCCCGAAGGAAAAGAAATCTCAACATTTGGTAATTGACCTTGTAGCCCTTGGCTTAAATTTGTTATAGGTCTACTTTCCAAAACTTTTGAATCGATTGAACTTACAGCTCCCGTTAAATTCACTTTTTTCTTAACAGCATATCCAATAGCAACAACTTCATCTAAAGCAGTGTATTCAGATTCCATTTTAAGATCAATCACACTTTGCCCTGAAACTTGAACTTCTTTCGTTTTGTAACCTATATAAGAAAAAATTAAAATCGGATTTGAGGTTGTTGTTGAAATCGAGTAATTTCCATCAAAATCTGTAATCACTCCATTTTTTGTTCCTTTTTCAACAACATTTACACCAGGTAGTGGCATATCGTAATCGTCTATTATTACTCCTTTAACAGCCTGTTGTTGTATACTTACTGATTTTGGTGTTTTTATTAATACATTATTTTGTTCAATAACATAAGTAAATCCAATTTTTTTTGACAAATCGCTCAAAACATTATTTAAAGTGGCATCATTATAATCTATAGAATATGTAGATTTGTTGTTAATAATGTCAATTCCGTAATTAAAATTATAATGAGTTAAACTCTGTAATTCATTAAATATGGCCTGAATTGTGATATTATCAGCTTTTAAAACGACTCTATTTTCTGAAATAGTATCATACTTAACTGCTGCTGGCATTGTATTTGTTATTAATAAACTAAAACACAATGTGAGTATTAGACAAATATTTATATTTTTGTTTAGCATAATTTTTTAGTGTTGTACTTGTAATACATTTTTTCAATACTTTAATCTTATTTAGACCGTGGTTGTTGGCGCAACTACGGTTTTTTCTTTTTTATTTAGTAACTATTATTTCATTTGCATCTATTTTAAAGTTTAAATTGGTTATATAATTTAGTTTTTCAATAATTTTTAGAACTTCATCATCCTTAGACACATGCAGTGTAACAAATTGATCTCTTACAATTTCATTTGAATAAATCAAGTCAACTCCAAATCTATTCTGAATAAAAACACCTAATTCCTGTATAGATATTTCATTTAAGGTGACGTCTGTTTTATACCAAGGGTGGACTATAATTTGTTCAATTCTTCTCATATTCTGAGATTCAGGATTATACAATACTCCTTGATCAGGTATAAGGATTTCGTGATTTTTAGAGCTCGACACTTTAACTCGTCCTGTTTTAACTAAAACTTTAATATTTTCATCATTTAAGTCAATATTAAATGAAGTACCTAAAACAGTTGTTTTAAGATCCTGTGAGGTGACAATAAAGGGCTTTTGCTTGTTTTTACTTACTTTGAAGAATGCATTCCCACGTAGTAGAGCAACCTTTCTATCCTTGTCATTGAAATTAGATGTATAAACAATTTCTGAATTTGGACTTAAAATAATTTTAGAATTATCGGGAAGCGTTATACTATCTATGGATTTTCCTGTATAAAATGATATTTCATCTAAAGATTTGGTAACAGGTAAATACAACTTTAAAAGAATAAGTAAAACTCCAACTGCTGCATATTTTACCCATGAAAAACTTCGCTTAGACTTTTTAATTTTTAAATTAACTGCATCTTTCAAATCGTTCTTAGCTTTAATCTTATTTCCCATATGAGTTTCATCCCATTCTGAGTTTTCATAAAGCGTTTTTAAAAAATCATTTAAAATCTTTACTTCATCTTTCGAAGTTTGATTAGAAATATGTTTTTCAAAAAGTCCGTTTATATTTTTTTCATTATGATTTAGCATATTATACTTCTTTACTTTTAACTAAGTATTGAAAACATAATTATGTACCACCCTCCTACATTACCAAAACGTTAATTCAAGGTAAACAAATAAAAAAACACCTTGACATAACACTTCTCGCAATTGAATAAGAGCCTTAGACACTTGATTTCTAACAGTCTGAGGAGATATATTTAAGCTTTCAGAAATTTCTTGAACAGACATATTTTGATACTTGCTTAGTAATAAAATTTCTTTTCTTTTTTGTGGAAGCTGTTCCAAGGCTTTATTTAAGGTATTTAATATTTCGGGATGATCTTCATTTAAATTTTCCATCAAGTAACTCTCCAATTCGGCTGGCAAAGTATTTGAATGGATTTTATTCTTTTTATAATAAGAGAAGAATTGATATTTTACACTTTGAAAAAGATACGACTTAAGATTAGAAATTTCTGTTTCATGCCTTTTTTCCCATAATTGCACAAAAATAATTTGAATAATTTCATGCGTAAGTTCATTACTCCCTGTCAATTTATAACAGAAAGCAAACAGTTTTTCCCAATACAAATCATAAATGCGGTTAAATGCCTTATGATCATTTTCCTTGAGTCTATCCAATAAAAAGGAGTCGTTTACTTTATTCAATTTTGGGAGGTTTTTAACACTGCGAATCTAAATAACAATTAAAACTATATACCTGATTAAATATTAATAAATTGAAAAATATCTACCTTCAATCTTACCTTAAAATTAAATTAGTTATTAATTCTATCACTATACCGTTTTATTATATTAGTTGTAGAAATATCCGTATTATAAACACCATACCAGCCTTGCCTTTCATGAGGGGGATCGCCTAAAATAGCATCTCCTATGTCCCAAAATTCTCCTGGATTATTTGGTCTACCTTCTCCTGAATAACTCCAAAAGTTTAAACCTTTTACAACATCATTGGTTTCTATAGAATGTACTACCTTACTAAATAAATAATCAAAAAACTTATCTCTCCAAACTGTAGTCTCTTTAGGATTGTAAGACGAATAATCTCTCGCGATACCAAACTCTTCTAAAACTATAGGTTTATTTAGTTGTAGAGCTACTTTTTTATGATCTTCCCAATAATTATTTACCTTTTCTATCGCTTCTTTATATACAGACTCTCCATCAGTGGGTTCAAACCACTCCCAATTCTGAGCCCATATATGCATTGTTATATAATCGATATTTACATCATTATTATCTCTAAAAACATCCGTCCCTGCATATTTTGCTGCTGTATTTCCTTCTGTACCTAAACAAACTAAATGATTCTTATCTAAGCTTTTTATATATGCCGAAGTTTTCCTGGTCCATTTCACAAATTCAATTGGAACATCATAACCTCTTGGTTCATTGGCCAATTGCCAAGCCATAATTGTAGCGTCTTTTTTGTATACTTTTCCTGTAATAGTATTTTTTCTATAAATAACCTTTTTAATATGATTATTCATCATGTCCTGAGCTTTGTCATTAGTATAAAATTGTTTTGAATAATCTGAAAAATTGGACCAAGTAGTACCTTCTTCTTGTGGATAAGGGATTTTCCCTGCTCCTGCCCATTTCAAATATTGAGGAAAGCCTCCACTCCAGGTCCAAAAATTACCTAGTACCATAACAGCTTTCATGCCTCTTTTTTCCATTTCTGACAATAAAAAATCTAAACCTTGCCAAATATCTTCATCATATACACCAGGTGCAGTTTGTAAAGCAGGATGTACTGCATATTTCATTTCAGCATCTGCTTCACTTGATGCCAGCACCCGTAGATTCGTTACTCCTAATGCTTGTAAATGATTTAATTCTCGTATCAATCGTTGTTGATCTCCAGATTTTGGAGCTCCTAAATTCATTCCTTGCCAATAATTAGCCCCAATGTAATTATAGTTTTTGTTATTAGCTTGAAACCCTTTATCATTAACTTGAACCAGGCTCTTTTTATAACCCGCGCAAGAACACAAACTCAGACAGATAATTATTAGTGATAATTTAGAACTTAAAGTCATAATTAATTTAGATTTTGAGATAGTGAATTATATATAAACTTCTAATATTTTAGCATTGGTAGCACTTATCAATACTTTGTAGTCTAATGATGCTGGCAACAAAATAGTTTCACCTCTGTTTAACATTTCCATTTTATTTTGATATAAAATATCCACATCCCCTTCTATACAAATCAATATTTTAAACGATTCTTTTTTAGAAACTGTTAAACTTATATTACCTTGAATATTTAAAATATTAGTTTTAAAATACCTTGTATGAACCAATTTATTATTTGCTTCACTTAAGCTATACACTGTTTTGTAATTGTCAATTAAATTAAAATCGATAGCGTCAACAGATTGTTCGGTGTGTAACTCACGTGTTGCTCCTGTTTTTTCATCTACTCTATTAAAGTCGAATATTCTGTACGTCACATCTGATGTTTGCTGAATTTCGGCAATCATAACCCCAGCACCAATAGCATGTACTCGACCAGCTGGAATAAAAAAGGTATCCCCCTCTAAAACTTTCACCTTGTTTAAGGCTTCTTCAATATCCCCTTTTTCAATAGACGCTTTATAAGACTTTTTATCTAACAGTTTATTAAACCCGATAATTAATTCAGCATCCTTATCAGCCCCCATTACATACCACATTTCGTTTTTTCCAAACGAATTATGTCGCTTTTTGGCCAATACATCATCTGGATGCACTTGAATAGATAAGGGTGTTTTCGCATCTATAAATTTGATTAATAATGGAAAATCCGTTCCAAACCTTTCTAAAACATTTTCACCTAAAAAATCAGCCCCATACTCTTTAATCAGTTCATTTATAGTATTTCCTTTTAAGCTTCCTTTACTAACCACAGATTCATTACCAGGTACAGTAGAAATTTCCCATGACTCTCCAATGTTGTTTTCTGAATAATCTTTATTTAAGACTGTTCTTAATTTATCACCTCCCCATATTCTGTAGTGAAAAAGAGGTTGAAATTTTAAAGGATATAGTGTGTTCATTTTATTTAATTTTATAAAATTGAATAGCAATTAATTGCCTGTTATTTTTAATGTCTTTTATTCGTGTAGGAGAAATATTTAAAACGGTATCAGTTTTAAATAATTGAAGCTCTCCAATTTCTGATTTTATAATTTCTTTTTTAAAAGTATCTGGATTATCAAAATCATCCCAATAGGCACTTTCTCCTTCCAAAAGTGTCCCAAAATCTCGATTTCCTTTATCTAATAATTGTGCCGAAATAGTTTTTACACCTGTTGACACTGAAAATGAAATATCCTTATAATCTTCCATTTTATGGATTAAAAACACTTTATACTTACCTGGTGTGTGTACTTTTATTTTATAAAATGCACTATCCGAAACAGTGTTCCAATTTTCCAATTCATGATTTTTATTAATTAAATCACCACTTAGAGAACTTGGTGACGCAGCATAAATCTGACTAAATTCCCTGTTTTCAAATCCTATTTGTAGAACTGGCATATTAAAAGAATCTGCTTTTAATATACCTTGATACCAATTCTCTAATTCTTTTTCCAATTCTTTGGCTTTATCCGGAATACTATCAATTAAGTTATACTCTTCTTTAGAATCGCTACTAATATTATATAATCCCTTTTGTACCTTATCTTGATTCTGTACATACTTATAGTCACCTTTACGTATTGCCAACCCTTGATTTTCGAAAATAAATGTTGACTTGAAAGTTTCTGTTAGAGGCGTACTTGCAGTGACCATTGCATCAATTGAATTTTCAAAAGATGTTCCTTTTGGACTGTGATTCGCAAAGAACACAGGGGTTTCAATCACCTTTTCTCCTTTAAAAATTGGTGAAAAATCTATTCCATCTAAATCTAATGAATCTGGTATTTTTATTTTACACATACGTGTTAAAGACGGAAAAAGATCTTCAATTTTTGTGATCTGTTTGGTTTTGCTAGGCATTAATTTATTTTGCCATTTTATAAAAAGCGTAGACTTCACTCCATTTTGCCAATTCTGACCTTTAGCTCCTCGTAGCCCTGAAGGATTCCGCATTTCCCATTCCTTATCAGTTAATCCAAATCTATAGCTTCTAACCCAAGGCCCATTATCACTCATAAAAACAATAATGGTGTTTTTTGTTAATCCATTCTCATCTAAGGCATTTAGCAATCTACCTATATTATAATCTAAATTATCAATCATTCCATACAGCTGTGCCATAGGGTCAGAAAGTCCTTTAGATTGATATTTTTTAACATAATTATCAGGAGCTCTCCACGGATTATGGGGAGCTAAATGAGATATATAAGCAAAAAAAGGTTTGTCTCTTTTTTTAGCAACAAAATTAATTGCCATATCTGTAATTGCATCTGTTGTAAATCCTTTGGTTTGAATCGGTTTTCCGTTTAAAAGACCGGTATTATCCCAATAATTATATAGGCAAGCATAATACGCTTCATCAAAACCTCTGTCCCAAGGAAAATAACCATTTGTTTTACCAGAATGCCATTTACCCCACATGCCTGTTTGATATCCATTTTCTTTGAAAATTTCTGCAATTGTGGTTTCCTCTAAATTCATAAAATCACGTCCTGCGTGTACAGAAGTTACGCCTGTTCTTTGAAAATTTCGTCCTGTTAAAAAAGCAGCTCTTGAGGGAGCACATACACTTTGCAAATAAAATTGTTGAAACTCAACAGATTCTTTACCCAATTTATCAAGATTTGGTGTTTCTAAATGTGGATTTCCATGCAATGACAAATCATCATAACCTAAATCATCAACCTGTATTATTAAAACATTCGGCGATTGTTTTTTTTCCGTTACCATGTCACACGATAAAAAAAGCACAGAAATAAGTAATATCCCTATTCTAATTTGGTTCATTAGTTTTTATTTATATGTTATTTCTACTCTTGCCAATTGAGCAATTCCTCCCTTAAACAATACTTTTAAGTATTTGTATTTTTTAGCACCTGAGTAACTATAAATTTTCGGTTTCCAATAACCATAATTAGATTCACTATTTGTAAATCTTTCTGGAAAAACATCTAAATCTGTCCAAGTTTATTTAATGAAAGTGTTTCTAACATCTTATTCAACTTCTAAAACATTTGAATACTCAGTTACACCAGCAATGTTCTCTCCTTTAATACGGTAATAGTATTTTTCACCTTTCTCTTTAAGTTCATCATAAAATAAGACTAAAGGCTCTGAGGCTTGTTTTGTATGCTCAAAATTTATAACATCGGCTATTACAGAATCCTGTAAACCTGTAGCAATTACTATCCATTCTCCATTTTCACTTTCGGCTCTTTCAATAGTATAAAAAGCAGCTCCCGCAGAACCTCTCCAAGTAAACCCTTCACCTTTTTTCATTAAAACTGGTTTTGGATAAGGAGGTTTAGTCTCTTGTTTTGGTATATCAGAAATTTCGTAAGCGTACTTTTTCATCACTTGAAGTATTTGATCTTCTTGGTAATTAAATCCAGCCGAAAAACCTGGTACATGGAATGAATTTACAGGTGTTCCTCCTTCATTATGGTAATACCAGCCACCATCTCGACGATGACCACGCATACTCCACATTAAACCACCAACGATATTTTCGTCTCTAATAGTATTAATTAATTCTTTAATATTTTCGGTAGTTCCTAAACCAAACTCGTCTATTATTAAAGGCTTCTTACCTTTAGACATTTCGCGAACTTCTTTTGCATAAGGAGCTAACTTCCATGGTTTACCTGCTACTTTATTCCAATACTCATATAAGTGTTCACTAATAACATCAATATTTGGGTCTTCAATAAACGCTTCTTTATCAGCTCCACCCGCTTCCATTACTAAATGATTTGGGTCTTCCGTTTTAATATAAGCTGCCATTTCGAGACTCCATTCTAAAATTTTCGGACTCCAAACCTCTTCAGGTAATCCTCTATCTCCATAATAACTTCCAAACTCATTACCTAATTGCCATGCTAAAATTGCAGGATCATCTTTATAGATAACTCCGTTTACAGTATTCTTTCTATTCAAAATAAAATTAAGAAAGTGTTTAAAATCTTCTTTCACTTCTTTATCGGTCCAAAATTCTCCTTCTTCTTTCCCTGATAAAATAGCAAACTCATCTACCCCTCTAAAACCTCCGAAACGTTGAGATGCAATAAAAGGAATAATAATTCTCACATCATATTCAGGAGCAAATGCTAAAATTTTATCTAAGCATTGAAACGCCTCTTCATTATATTCTCGTTTTGATGATATGTATACAGGTAAATTATCTTCTGGCGAAAACACCGATAAAGCAAAAGTACGTGTAGCTCTACTGCCTATTCTTTGTAAACCAGATAATATATCTCTTATTTCATATTCATCTGGAAATCGGTTTGACATATCTGCTTTTAATTGAGATTCATTTTGCTGAATATTAGGAGCTGCAAACCCTAAAAATCTAAAGGCTTTATCTCCCTCAAAAAGTTGATCTCCTTTTCGAGTAATTATTGGCCAATCTTTAGTTTTTTCCTCCTTATTAATTGTAGCATTTCTATCACAAGAAATGTTGATTAAAAACATTAGTGTTATCAACCCTAAATGTTTTAGAGATTTAATAATTTGGTATTCTTTTTTATACATAAGTGAACTATTTTAAGTTTTGTAGATGTTTTAGCTCAAGTGAATCTACATCTAATTTTTCATCGGTTGTTAGTTCTAGTAGCGTGGTCTCATTAGGTAACAAATCAAAATAATTATCAGACAAAAACACCTTTTGATTCTTAAAATTGATATACAAATCTTTCACCAATTTATCTGAAGAAACCTTTAAAAATACTTTTCCCTTTTTAATAATTATTTCAGTTTTTATGGATGGTTTTAGTAATTGAAAATCTTTGGGTTTAGAGAAGTAGTATAAATTATTAGTTACTATTTCTTCATCATTTAATAATTCCACTTTTAAAACAACCTGATTAGAGTTTGCTTTTCCTAAAATTTCATTTTTATTAATTTCATTAATAATGGTACTTGCATTTTTTAATACAGTTACCTTTTTAGAAGTAGTAAAGATCTCATTTCCATTAAAGTCTACCGATGTAATCCTTAAATTACCTTTTACATCTTGTAACTCATCAGAAACTCCTTTAATTACAATCGATTTTCCTTCTTGCTTTACAATTAATATAATTGATTCGTATACTTTTTTTACGGTATAATGTAGGGCTTTCCATTTATGGTAATAATCTGTACTACTCCAACTTGCTACTGGCCAACAATCGTTCAATTGCCAATACATGGTTCCCATACAATAAGGCATTGCTCCACGGTGCGCTTCTATAGCCATTTTTACACCACGGGCCTGTAAAACTTGACTCATATACAAGAAATCTTCAAATTTTGATGGCACTTTATAATCCCATCCCATATATTCTTTTATGGTTAAATTTCCTATTCCACTTCTTTGATGCGATGCCATAACATCAGATTCTATATCAAAGTCTTCTGGAATGGCGTACTTTTTTACAGTTTCAAAATCTGGGAACGATTGAAAACCGTATTCACTCATAAAACGTGTTTTGTATTTTTCGAAATCTTCAAAAGGATGTTTTCCGTGCCAAACGCCCCAATAATGCATATCGCCCGAAGTATTTTCGTAACCTGCGTGCTTTTCGGGTTCAAAACCTGCTTGTGGTGATGATGGCCAATAATCATCTCCATCTGTATATTTTTCAATTACTTCTGGTAAAATCTTATGAAAAATTTCTAAATAGGTATTATGAATTTCTTCTCTTTGTTTTTCTTCATAGGTTTCTTTCCAACCCCAACCACCATCAGAATAATGGCTCCAAGCTGCATTCATTTCATTATTCCCACACCAAAGTGCAATACTTGGATGATTTCTTAAACGAACTACATTGTCTATAGCTTCTTGTTTTACATTCTCTAAAAATGTGGTATCACCAGGATACATTGAACAAGCGAACATAAAATCTTGCCATACCAATAATCCGTTTTCATCGCAAAGTTTATAAAATGTATCGGATTCATAAATACCTCCACCCCAAACACGTAACATATTCATATTGGCATCTACAGCATCTTTTATCACTTTTTTATAATCTGACTCTGTAACCCTAGTCACAAAATTATCATTAGGAATGTAGTTTGCACCTTTTATAAACGTGCGAATTCCATTTACTTCAAACAGAAAAGATTCACCAACTTCGTCTTTTTCTCTAATTAATTTTATGCTTTTTAATCCAGTTGAAATCTCTTTTCTTGAAACTTCGTTATCATTATTACCTAAAAGTTGAACTGTAAAATTATACATATTAGGAAGCCCTAATCCTTTAGACCACCATAATTTTGGTTTCTGAATTGAAAATGGTACTGCTATTTTTTCGTTTTCTGATTTTAAATCAACTTTTATTGATTTATAAATTGATTGTGTTTCGGAATTTATAATATTGATAGTTCCTGAAAACTGCTCATCAACATCTACAGAAACATCAAATATTAATTTAGCCTCTTCTTTGGTAATATTTGGTTGTTTAACAAATACATCTGTAATTCTAATTTCGTTCCAAGCTTTTAAAATAACGGGTCTCCAAATTCCTGAAGTTACTAAACGTGGTCCCCAATCCCAACCGTAATGATACCCTGCTTTACGCGTGAAAACAGAAACTTTTTTATCTCCCATTTCCCCATTTTCTGATTGATCATTAATTGCTGGATATGCATAAGGTGCTTTTTCTAATAACTCTAACCCTTTTTTAATTGGCGAATGCAATAACACTTTTAACTTATTATCTCCTAATATTGCCAACTTTTTAATATTAACCTCCCATTCCCTAAACATATTATTAGCTTCTAATACTAGGCTATCATTTACATAGACGTCTGCATAAGTATCCAATCCTTTAAAGTCTAAAATAATATTGTCTTTTTCTATTTCTTCTTTAGAAATATTAAAAACCGTAGTGTATTCCCAGTCTTTTTTATCAATCCATTGTTGTTGTTTTTCATTCACTCTATAAAATGGATCTTCAATGAAACCATTTGCTAATAAATCAGTATGAATAGTTCCTGGAACGACTGCTATTCCTGAATACAAACCATCAGCGGACTTATATGTCCATTGTTTTTGAATTACAACCTCTTTCATATTATTAGTATCTTTTGAATGGCATCCAAATTAAAGCCCCGACATGATAAGTAAGATTAATAATCTAAACATCCCACTTTTATTATTTTAATTCCCTTAAGCTCAATTGATTTCTCTCCTGTAATAGTCTCCGTTTCAATTCTTAATTCCTGTTGTCCCTGTAAAAGGTTTATCTCAGCTACAAAATGCGTTTTCCAATTTGTCTCAGGAGCTTCTTGATCACGTTTTACACGATCATAATTTTTCAATTCGGTGTGCTCAAACGCTTTTAAGTTATTTATTGCAACGGTTGTAGAATCTATCCTCAATCTTAACCTTACCCCTTCGTCTTTTAAAGCTAGTGCATATTCTAAATATATTTTATAATTTCCGGACTCCTGAACATCAATTTCCCAAGATGGATATGCTGCTGTACTCGTCCAATAATCAATCCAATCATGAGCCCAACCGTATAAACTATGATAGGCAATTCCTGTTTTTTTTCGATCTTTTCTAAATTCAAATGGCGGATATAAATTGGCTTCATGTGCCGGCAAATACGTTTGTGGAAATTCACAAAAACCTACAGGTATATATTTCTGTTTTGTTTCTTTGGGTAACGTATTTTCCCAAGTGGAAAATGCAAAACTTAGAGAATCAAAGACCCCTTTTCTATCACTTCTAACATCTTGGCTCTGAGAACTATCTAACTTAACATTAAAAAGTTCTTCATTAACTAATAAATAGTCACCTGATCTTACTCGTTTATTCCCATTCCATTCCTGATACAATTTACGAGATGGCAATTGGATTTCATTTTTCGATTCTATTTGAGATTTGAAACTAATACCATCAATTTGTTTTTCAAAATCATAATTTTTGTTTATTAAATCTAATATCGTTGGCAAAACATCTATATGTGCTAGAGGTATAGAAATTTGTTTGTGAGCTTCGATTTTGTTCTTCCAATTAATTAGAAATGGCACTTTCACTCCCCCTTCATTTACAGACCCTTTTTTACCTTTTAAACCTGCATTATATCGAAAATTCAAAGGGCCATTGTCTGACATATAAACAATAATTGTATTATCCTTAATATTTAAATCTTCTAGGACAGTTACCAACCTTCCAATATTATCATCTATATTTTCTGCCATTCCATAAATAGCAGAATTAAAAGCACCCAAGCCTATTCTATTAAATTTATTAAAATAACTATCGGGCACTTGTAATGGTGTGTGTGGCGTCTGATAAGGGATATAACATAAGAAAGGTTTTTTTTCTGTATTGCTCTCCTTTATAAAAGAAATAGCTTCGTCTGTTAAAACATCCGTTAAATATCCACTTGTTTTAAAATCTTTCCCATTTTTTTCAATTGTTGTATTATAATAGTTGGTCCAGTGGCCAGAGGTAAATCCAACAAATGTATCGAATCCTCGTCCTAAAGGATGATACGGGAAGTGTGCACCATTATGCCATTTACCAAAAATACCTGTTCTGTAACCTAATGACTGAAACACATCTCCAAAAGTCACTTCATCTAAGTTCATATTTTCTCTACCCCTAGTTACACCGGACACACCTGTCCGTTGATGATACCTTCCTGTTAACAAACTAGCCCGTGTTGGTGCACAAACTGGACTCACATAAAATTGATCTGCAATAGCCCCAGTAGCCGCTAGTTTATCAATTACAGGCGTGTTAACATAAGGGTTTCCCGTAAAGGATAAATCGCCATAAGCTTGATCGTCTGTTAAAATTATAATCACATTAGGTTGCACTTCTGTTGATTTAATTTCCTTCACAATATCCTGTTTACAGCCTACCATAAAAATGATAAATGATGATAATAATATTGCCACTTTTGCATTAAACATAATTTCTAAGGGTATTTAGTTAAAACTTCAAGATCTCGTTAATTGCTTTAATTATAACTAATCAATACTCTTCCTATTTGAGTTTTATTTTTAAATTTTATTTTTAAATAATTATAACCTGGAGTTAAATCATCACTCTTGTACAATACAGGATTCCAGTAATCATAGTCACCACCTCCTTTTGATTGTTTTATCGCATCAATTGGCATAGAAGTAAATGTTTCCCCATCTTTAGACACAAAAAACTCCAAACCATCTAAATCGTTTTGTTCATAAGCGTAAACTTTAATTCCATCAATATTACCTGGAACAACATAGGATAATTCGGCACCTAATTCACCTAGAATGCGTTCGGTATCTTCTTTAAATTTTCTATCTAAACCTTTATTAACAGTAACATCCTTATACCCAAATACTGTCATTAAATTCCCCATTTCATCAATAATTGCTTTTTCACCGACTTTAATTGGACCAATTACGTTTGATTTTGAAGAAATCCCTGATGTATTTAAAG
Source organism: Formosa agariphila KMM 3901 (assembly GCF_000723205.1). NCBI lineage: Bacteria > Pseudomonadati > Bacteroidota > Flavobacteriia > Flavobacteriales > Flavobacteriaceae > Formosa > Formosa agariphila. The sequence continues at coordinate 3,678,341 of NZ_HG315671.1, forward strand.
CCTCTACTCTATAGTAATATGACTGTCCTATTTCGACTGAAGTATCATTAAAAATTGGCACATATTGTACAGCTGCATCGGAAACATTATGAGCAATGGTTTCCCATAGGCCATTCTTAGATTCTGATCTTTCTATATTATAACCAGATGCTCCAACCGAACCTTGCCAAGAAATCTCGTAAACATAATTAATAGGTAATAAAGTAGGTGCTTGTGGAATCGGCAGTTCAGGAACGTCTAAGCCACTTATCTCATAGGCTTTTTCTCGCATTAATTGCAACAACCCCTTTTCATCATAATCATTTCCCGAATCAAATCCTGGCCAATGGTAGGCTTTATACAAATTATGACCAACAGGTTCTGAATGCCAATAGAAACCACCTTCTTCTCGATGCGATCTAATACTCCAATTAAAGGTTCCTGCAATTTCTTTATTTGCAATTATATAATCATAAACATGACGATGAGCAGATGTACTTTCGAACCCCAATTCACCAAGTATATAGGGTTTACGACCTTTAATAATAGACAAATTACTTTCAATATTTTCGATTTGAGAATATGGATCTTGTTCATAATGATGAGACGATAAAATATCTACATTAGGATCTTCAACTGATTCTTGATGTACATATCTAAAATTATCCATAGCATAATAACCGTCCATAACAAGATGGTTATTATCTAATTGTTTTAGGTATGCCGCTATTTCTTTAACCCAAGAATAAGGAGAATTTAATTCGTTTCCCGTTTCCCAGCATAAAATAGATTTATCGTCTTTGTAACGTATTCCTGTTAAAGTATTTTTTCTATTTAACGTATATTCTATCGTTTTTTTATAGTCGGAAATTAATTGTTCGTCTACCCAAAAATCTTCAAAAGTTTTCCGTCTAAAATCTGCGTACTGAGGAGCTCCCCCCATCCATTTCCAATTATTAAGCAAAGAAAATACAACACGCACACCTTCTTCATTAGCAATTTTCAACATTAAATCATTTATAACGAAGGCCTCTTCTACAAATTCTCCAGGTCCTGTAATAAAGGTTGGATTATTTGGTTCATCTTTTCTAAAAACAGGAAGGGTATACATGCGAACTACTTTTCCTCCCATTTGCTTTATTGTTTTAAAAGCATCTCTTATTTCGAATTCCGTTGGATATCTATATGGGTTTTGGGTTTCGAAGTCTAATTCGTCTTCTATATAATTTAGATTAGGGATATTCATTGAGATAAACCTAAATTCTTTATTCCCATCCATAAGATAAGCACCATTAGTGGTTATAAAATTTTGAAACGTATTGTCTTTTAAGTTCGTTGATGTCTTAACTGTATGACGTGGTGTCCCACACCCAAAACAAAATATTAGGGTGAACACATAAAAAAATATTTTTTTCATAATATTAGTTGTATCTTTTTAATTCTAGTTCTTTAGAAATTTTACTCATATAAGAATCACTCAACTTATAAATCATAAGTATTAGTGCAGAAACTAAGGCGCCAATTGCAGGATAAATACTAATTAACATTTTAATTCCTTTTAAAGATTCGGTGGTTTGATCTGCATTTGCTTCAAAACCGTAGGCATAGAGCAACCAACCGGTAATTGCACCTCCTAAGGTCCATCCCATCTTTTGAGACATTGAAGATGATGAGAAAACTAATCCCGTTGCACGGCGACCAGTTTTCCATTCAGAATAATCGGCTATATCCGCATACATAGACCAAATAAGTGGTAATACAATACCCGCAGACAACCCTATAATTATATTTAGGATAAAAATTAACGCTATACTATTGGGATCAACCCAATAAAAAAGAAAACTAAAAATAGATGCTACAATCATAGCTCCTATAAACGTATTTTTCTTTCCAAATTTGGCGGAAGCCGGTTTTGCGATTAAGACACCTAATAGATTTGTTACTAACCATACAGTCATATAAGCTCCAGCTAGTTTATCCCATTTTACTTCACCAAAAACAGGTAAGGTCTGATCATGAACGAAATATTTAAAGTAGTACATAATACTACCATCTCTCAAAGAATTAAATATAAGTACCGCTATTCCGGCACCAAGCATTATAAACCATTGACCATTTTTAGCTAAATCTTTTAAATCCTTTTTAATAGATTGTTTAGACTTTAAGGGTTTAACGCGTTCTTTAGTCCATTTATACGTCATAATAAAAAAGAAGGCCGCAAGAACTGCATAAATAGCAACTGTATACTGATAACTTTGCGCGTCATTTGCCCCAGTATCTCTAAAATAATCCAGTAAATAAGGTACAGAAGCCGTCATAAATATTCCACCTGAATACGCACCTATAAATCGAAAAGAAGCTAAAGTAGTTCTCTCTTTTGTATCAGAAGTCATAACTCCCATTAAAGAGGAATACGGTACATTTACAGCGGTATACACCATCATCATTAATGAATATGTTATATAGGCATAAATTAATTTTCCTGATGCATCTAAATCAGGCGTTGAAAATGTTAGCACACCTATTAGACCAAAAGGTATTGCTACCCATAACAAATAAGGTCTAAATTTCCCTTTAGATGTTTGTGTCCGATCTGCTATTATTCCCATAATTGGATCATTTAATCCATCCCACAACCTTGTAAGTAAAAACATAGTTCCGACAGCTGCTGGGGTAAGACCAACAATATCTGTGTAATATATCATGAGATACATAGAAAACAACTTCCAGAACATAGATGACGCAAAATCCCCAAACCCGTAACCAACTTTCTCCTTTATTCCAATTTTATCTTTCATAACCTCACTTCTTCTATTTTATCTAATCTATTTAAGAGCTCAATTAAAGCTCTACTATTATGATATGGGCATTTCCAAAAGCCTATTTTGTACTCCGATAAGATGGGTTTATTTTCTATATCAACTCTCCAATACCACTCCCCTTCTTTTATATCTCGTATATATGTTTTTATGTATGCCCACAACTTTACTGCCTTATAAAAATATGTCGCATCGCCTGAAATCTCATAAGCATCAATTAAACCTACAAGCCCCTCTGCCTGAACCCACCAATGTTTGTCTTTATCAATAATACCTTCTTCCGATTCATTAAATATTGAACCATCTTGCCCCATTCCCTCATTACAGGTTATATCAACCAATCTTAGAGATGTTTTTTTAATACTTTCAATCACCTTTGGTTCATTAATTTCTATTGCTGCTTCATGTAGTAACCAAGCCCCTTCAATATCATGTCCATAAGAAATTGTCTTTGATTTTGATTTCCAGTTTTGACCAAAAAACAAATTAAAATGTCCTGTATCTTTATCGACGATAATATTTTGAAAAATAGAAATTAAGTCTTGAATACTATTTTTCAAACTGCCATCTGACCAGACCCTATACAGATTAGTATAAGGTTCCAAAATATGTAAATGTGTATTCATTGATTTGGGTACATTTAAGTCTTTATCACTTAAGCGCATATCTTGGATTATACTCCAATCTTTTTGCAATGCCTCGATGTATCCTAAATGTTCTTTATCCCAAAATTTGTCTTGTAAAATATTATATAATTTTATGGACAAGTCTAGACTCAATTCATTCCCTGTCGCTCTATAAAATTCAGAAAACCCATATATTGCAAATCCTTGAGCATAAGCTTGTTTCCTGGTATTCACTGGATTCCCATCACAATCAATTTCCCATATTACACCTTCATTTTCAGAATCCCAAAAGTTTTCAATAATGTAGATAAATTGTTCTTCTGCAATCTGCTTATATTCTTCTTTTTGGGTACGGTTATAGCCTGCTGCAAAAGCCCATAAAATTCGGGTATTTAAAACAACACCTCGTGTAGCCTTTTTATCAATTGTTCCAGAACTGTTTATTTCGCCAAAAAAACCTTTATATTCAACATCTCTAACTGTAGTGGCCCAATATGACAATAAGGCATCTAATTCTGATGATAATTCTAATTTAAATTGGCTAATTTCCTCTAAAGTCATTTTTATTTTTTTAACGCTTAAGCTATCTTCTATTAATTATTTGGTAATTCATTTACAAGTCTATCCGATGGCTTTCATTCTTAATAATATTCTCATTTATTGTTTCTACAGAAAGATGAGAATATAATTTATCAGAAGGTGTATTTATACAATAATCTACTAGTATATCTATATTAGATTTCGCAACATGCATTCTAGTATCAGAAGAAGCATAGTATATAAATACATCTCCATTATCATCAGCAATCCAACCATTACTAAACAAGACATTTGAAACATCTCCCACTCGTTCCTCTTTCATTGGAGCCATTAAATGACCTTGTGGTTTATGTATTACCTCCCATGGTCGATCTAAATGCGTCATAAACAAATACAATGTATAGCGTAATCCTGCAGCTGTATTCCTTACACCATGAGCCATATTCAACCATCCCTTACTTGTCTTTATTGGAGCTGGACCTAACCCATTTTTAACTTCATAAATAGTATGATAGGTCTTGGCATCTACTATCTTTTCCTCCTTTACTTCAGCATTTAAAATACTTTCAGACAATCCGAAACCTATACCTCCACCTTTACCGGTATCTATAAACCCATCTTGTGGTCTTGTAAAGAATGCATATTTATTATCTATAAAGTGAGGAAACAATACGACATTTCTTTGTTGTCCTGTGTGTGATATTAAATCAGGTAATCTTTCCCACGTAATCAAATCCTTTGTTCTAGCTATTCCTGCAGAAGCGACTGCTGTTGAAGTATCTCCTGTTGGTGCATTTTTATCTTTTTTTTCAGAACAGAACACACCATAAATCCAGCCATCATCATGTTGCGTTAATCTCATATCGTAAACATTTGTATCGAACTCCTCATTCTGCGGCAAATGGATTGGTCTTTCCCAAAATTTAAAATTATCAGTTCCATTTGGACTCTCAGCTACGGCAAAAAATGATTTTCTATCATCACCTTCTACTCTAGCTACTAATAAATATTTATTATTTAATTTTATTGCTCCGGCATTAAATACAGCATTTACGCCTATACGCTCTAAAAAGTAGGGATTCGTTAATTGATTAAAATCATAACGCCAATTTAAAGGCACATGATTTCTTGTTAAAATAGGGTTCTCGTATCTACTATAAACACCATTAGAACTAAAAAGCTCTTTATTTGGAGTTTTAATTAATTTTTCATGATCCGATTTAATTTTTTCAACACGTTCTAAATAATTCATTTTCAATGTATTTTTTTTTATGATTGACTCTTTATTTTAAAAGTAAAATATTTTCATTTTTAGTAAATTCTATAAAGTCTTGGAATGCTGGATGCCCTTTATATGGAACATAAAAATGTTCTTCATCTCTATTTCTCCAAAGAAGCACATAAGAAATTTTTTTATACAATTCAGATTCTATTAAGACCTTACTTAACTTATCAGTGAACCACGCACTATCTAGTAATTTATCTGAACCTGTTTCTGTAAAAGCTGCCAATTTTCCTCTTTCATCTGCTAACCCTACAACAATATTCAGTTTGTTAATTACAGCTTGTAAACCATCACCATTTTCGGTAAAATCGTAATAATTATCCACTCCCAAAATATCAACATAAGCATCACCAGGATACCATTCTAAATACTGTTTTTCTGTATAAAATTGTCTATCTGGAGAATAAGCTATAATTAAATTATCTAAACCTTTATCTCTTTTCAAATAGTCTACCGTGAATTTGAATAAGGCTTTATATTCTTCTGGCGTACAGTAATCCTTTCCCCACCAAAACCATGTACCATTCATCTCATGCCATGGTCTAAATATGACTGGAATTGATTTGTTCGATTTCGTTTTTAAAGAACTAATAAACGTGGCAATTTGGTCTAATTTTAAAATTAAAGCTTGATGCTTATTTCCACCAGGTAAAATTGTCTCTACAATTTTTGTACTTGTATCCCAAGACGAAATGGTGTCACTGTAAATAAATGGATGCCAATTAAATGTATTTATTGCACCCTTTTCATGAGATTGAATTGCTAACAATTTCATATCGTTAAAAGAAACACCATCTAAATTTGCAGCATCGCCTATTCCTCCTAAGTCCCACCCCATTACTACCGGAAACTTATTAGTAGCCTTTTTCACATCAGACTGTAAAGAATCAATTTTAGTATGTTTCCAACCTATACCATAAGCCAAAGCATCCTCGTGACCAAGCATAACTCCCTTATGATTGTCCTTTTTTAACTTCTTTAGAAGTTTTGGAGCCTTTTTAGTCTTATATGAAACAACAGATTTGTTTCCAGCACAACCAAGCAAAACAGCCCCCATTATCACGAATGTGATTAAATTATGATTACTAATTATTCTCATTTCTCTAATTATAAATATCAAAAGTTTTTATCTCATCCATAAATAAGGTTCTCTCACTTTCATAAAATTTATTAAAATCATCTTTCACATTATTAGGGCTACTTGCATTAGGAATAAATAAATTATTTTGAGAGGTTTCCCAAGGCGCATTAAACCATGCTAAGGCCCACGCTATTCTAATATCACTTGCTCCTTCTTCTATAGCTGCTAATATATTTGAAGTCCAAAAGGTAGGATTTGAATTTATATATCCCTGTCTACCTGTTTCAGAAAGAACAGCCACTTTACCATGATTTAAGGCAAAGGAACTAAGCTCAATAAGATTAGATTTTAATGTTGATTTTGTAGGGTCATACACATCTACACCAACGACATCTACATAATTATCACCCGGATAATAACTCTCATCTATTTTTTGATTTGGAGTCCAACCAAATAGAACTAAATCGGTTTTTGACTTGATATAGTTTACTGCTAACTGATAAAACTGAATATACAGTTGAGAACTATGATTTTTTGTTTTGGTTCCCCACCAAAACCAGTCACCATCCATTTCATGATATAACCTGAATACAACAGGAAAACCTAAATCTGAATTAATGATATTCACTACATCATCTAACTCATTATAAAACCAATCTCGAGAACCATCGATATCATTAACAATATCATACACTAGAGATTTATCTTGATCTGTGCTCATCTCGTCAAAATAAATTTTATTATCATTTCTACTCTGCTGATGAAAATCAAATGTGACTATTGCTCCATTGTTATAAGCGTATTTAGCTTCTTGAATATGAAGTTGTTTTTCTTCATTTGATTTATACAACATGTAATGGGGATCAATACCAAAAACACCGGGATGATCTCCTGTCACATCTTTACAGTCAGATGTACTTAAATCTGTTCTTAATCCATCTAATTTAAAAGACATTGGAAACTCTTGCCCAAAAGCAAATTGGCTACTATTAGATAATTGCCCAATTTTTTGAAACAAATTTTTAGTTTCATATGTCGCTCCAGCATCAATTGGTATATACTCTCCTTGCTTTCTAACTTCTACGGTTATAGTAGTTGATGCCGTAGCTCCAACATCGTCGGTAACAATTAATTCTATTTCATGAATTCCTAAAGGGAGCTCTAACCTAATTTCCTTCTCATTCCCAACAACTACATCTGCTTTTAGCCACTTATATTCAACTATTTCACCATCTTCATCTGAGGATGCGGAACCATCAAGTTCTACCCATACCTTAGATTGTTCTTCAGTTATAATTGCTATTTTATCTTCTCCTGCATTTGCTACAGGCAAACTATTTTCAGCTTGTGTAATTATAACTGTATACTCTTTAACTATTTCATTATTTTGTTTTAGTGTATAATTAACAATTTTTGAAAAGTCATTTTTTGTTTCACCTGATACTTGTAGCTTATCACCGATAAATAATTCTGCACCATCACTTAAAGTGAATTCTGCTGTTAAATTATTTAATATTGTATTTGCGTTTACATTCGCTGCTATTGAGGTACCATTAATATCAAAATCAGTATCTGGTAATTCTTTTATTTTGAAAGAAGTAACACTTGCTTTCACATTAATTATTACCGAGTAATTTTGCTTTGTTCCATCCTCAGCTTCCACAACATATACAACAGGATTGGAAAAATCATTTTTTGAATATCCAGAAGTTTGTAGATTATTTTCTACATAAACATTTGCTTTATCAGAGACTTTAAATACAGCTGTAAGATCCTTTAAATCCACACCTTCTTCTACAGTTGCAACAACATTATTATTCGATAGAATATCAAAATTGACATTTAATTCTGAAATAGAAAAGGATAAGAGTTCTGCATCACTACTTAACAGTGTATCACTATCTTCTGAACATGAAATAATAAATACAGAAATTAATACTAACTTTATAAATTGCTTCATTTAATACATTTTTAAAAATTGAATTGAATAGGTAAACCGGGCACCTTAACCACAGGAACCCGATTTCCTAACCAAAAAAAAAACTAATAATAAAAAAACAAATCTAATATCTTGGTCCTTCAGTAATTACCATATCATCTATGCTAACCCCAATTTCATTACCATCATTTCTGTTCACAATAACTTCTATACGATCAAGTGGTGCGTCTTTATTAAACCTTTTTAACGAAGCATAATGCTGCCCTAACTCTGTTGTAGAGTCACTCCAGTTTTCCATATCTGAATTAAATAAGCTAAATTGAAACGTCTCCCATTTTCCATTAGTATTAGGAAAGAATTTTTGAATAAGTACTAGCTGTTCATCGTATTGAAACATTCTTACAATTATATATTGGGTTTCATCAGGAATACTATTAAGCGCTAGTGACACATATGGATCGTTAAATACAGAAAGCTGAGAGGACTTCATTTCTTTAGAAATTGATTGTCCCCAATATCCACCCCAATTACCTAAACTTCCATCATCGGTATAGGTATAGAATTGATTCCCAAAAAATGGATCAATTTCATTAGTTCTTAAATCTAAAGAGGCTACCAAATTTCCGTTATTATATATATCCGGCCATGCTCCTGAATCTTCAAATCCCATAACGGTAATTTTTGAAGGTTTAGTTGACCCCACTAAAGCATCACCAATTTCCTGACTTCCATCGTACTGCCCTTCTGTAATTTTGAAAAATGCAATATCCAGATCTTGATTTGCGCCTGCATTTCCTGATTTAAAAGTTAACTTAGGTTTAAAAGCCCCTGAATTAAACTCTCCTCCTTCCCAATTATCTTCTAAAGGCTGAGACACTATAACCCATTGACCACCGGTATCAAATCCATATCCAAAATGTCTCCAGTTTCCTGCTTGATCTTCAAGTTGAAAATATCCTGCACTTCCCGCAGGTGTTCTTACCGCAAATGTTAAAAATGGATTAATTAAACCACTCACATCAGGAACTTCTTCAGAGGTCATATTTCCAGATTCTTTATCCCAACCATAGCCAGGTGCTCTTAAAGAAAAATAATTAATATCTGTTCCATTGAAATCTCCAGTTTTTACGCTTGCATCTCCCTCTCCTACATATTGATGAGTTCCGTCTTTAAAGTCCCAAACCACCACTTCATCATAAGAAATAAATGGATAGATTACCTCTACTTTTTTCGCCACTGGAATTTCATCATTTGCCAAACTTTTAAAGGCTACATCTACTAACATACCTGCTTTTAAATCTAAATCTGCAACTGAAAAAACAGATTCCTCTGTAGTTTTAGAAATTTCATCTACCACTTCTCCATTAACTGTTACCTCTGTTAACAAATCGACATTTATTCCTATAACTTTAAAATTCAAACCAACCTGAATATCACTTACCTCCTTAACTTCCGTTGAAGGAATAATAGGTACAAAATTAGCAGCTGTCTCACTTTGTTGCCCGTATTTATTCGAAACTACAATTGGAGCTCCGTCTACATTCATGGTTCTTGGTACATCTACCTGTAAAGATTTCTCATCATCTGAAACTTTTAAATTATCCCCAACGACATCCCCGAAATAAACATTATCTACTTTTTCAAATTCTCCAGTAAGTTTTATTGTATTTGAAAGCACTTCATTAAAAGAACTAACTTCAAATATTTCTGGCACTGGCCAATCTACATCATATACAGAATCGTCAGTTTCACAAGCAATCACCATCAACATCATTGTGACAGTCAAGACTAAATATTTTATATTTTTATTCATTTTATTTTTTTTAAGATTATTAATACCCTTTATTTTGAGCTATTTCAAATGCATTTACATCTCCTACTGGGATAGGTAGTAACCCATCATGAGACCTATAATTAGACTCATTTGGTAGTAATTCTAATCTTCCGGTACGAATTATATCAAAATATCTAATTCCTTCCATTGCTAATTCCATCCTTCTCTCTTTCCATATATCTAACAATAAATCTTCACCTGTACTTGTAATAGCTGGTACCTTAGCTCCCGAAAGCGCATCATAAGAATAATTATTAGTTTGACCTTCTTTAGAACCTAACGGCATCGTTGAATTTTCAGCACGAGAACGAATAAGATTAATTGTATTACGAGCTACCCCCTCTTGTCCTACATAATATGCAGCTTCCGCATGAGCTAATAATACTTCTGCATAACGCATCAATCTTTTATTAACGTCTTGGTTATTATGATTACTTGCTCTATCTTCTTTAGCTAAAGCATATTTTCTATTTAATCTACAACTAGAAACAAAATCTTTAGTACTGTCGTCCTCTAAGGTCCATAATTGTTTGTCCCACGTTTGAGGTATGCCATAAAGAATACCAAACTCTTGACCATAAATAGTATTAAATAACCGTGGATCTGTAGTTAAATAGGTATTATACAAAGCATCTGTAGGTAGATTAAAACACCATCCCCAATCATCTCTATTCCCCATTTGGACAATAGTTGTATTTCCAACACTTTCTCCCCATTCATTATTAGTTTGCTTATGCTGTACTTCGAAAACAGATTCTACATTATTTTCTCCTTCTTCTTCAAAAATTGTAGCAAAATTATTTGCTAAAGCATATTGGCCAGAGTTTATAATTTCAGAGGTAAGACTAAATACTTCATTCCATACTGCGTTTAAATCCACATTATAATCTGTAGAACTTGCCAGAACCTCATTATTAGCAAATGCTGTTTCTTGCATTAGAGCCCTAACTTTCAACATTTGAGCTGCACCCTTGGTAACCCTTCCTAGATCTGATAATGCATATTCATTTTTTTCAGGTAAAACAGAAATAGACTCATCTAAATCTGATTTAATTAAATCAAACACATCTTTCTCGGTACTTCTTGGCACAGCAAGATCGTCTACACTTAAATCTCCTGTAATTAATGGCACACCACCATATAAACTAACCAACCTTAAGTAGAAATAAGCACGTAAGAACTTCGCCTCTCCGATAATTCGAGATTTTAGATCTTCATCAAAAGTTGCGTTAGGAATTGCATTAATCACTTCGTTTGACCTCACTATACCAGTATACATTAGCGACCAAATTCCTTCAGAAGCAGCATTACCTGAATTTGCATTAAAATCTTTCAAATATTGGCGATCTGCCCAATCAAAAAGACTACTACCTCCTTTAATAGCGTCATCTGAAAGAATATCTCCATAAATAAAGTATTCGTCATCTTGAAGCGCCGCATAGCAAGAATTTAAACCTGCCAGAGCATTTTCAGGATCATTAAAATAATCATCTGCTGTTTGCGTTCCTATGTTATCTAGTTCAGTTAAATTATCTTCACATGAGATAACTAACAGAATAATCATCGTGAATGATATCAATTTAAATATTTTCATAATTGTTTCTTTTAATTAAAATGTAAGATTAATACCGAAGTAGTATAATTTAGGTTGCGGATAATTTCCCAAATCCACACCTATACCTAAACTCTGAACATCACTAGCTGCATCTTGAGTGAGGTCTCCAATTTCCGGATCGAAACCTTTATAATCTGTAAACGTTAAAAGGTTCTGTCCAGACACATAAAATCTAAGCTTATCTATTCCAGATTTTTTTGTAAACTCTGAAGGTATTGTATAACCAATCTGTAAATTTTTAAGTCTTAAATAAGAACCATCCTCTACATATCTATCTGAAAATTGAAGATTATTATTTGCGTCAGACAAAGTAACTCTAGGTTGAGTTCCTGTAGGATTATTTACAGGATGAAAACGATCGACACGGTCTGCATAAGCATTAAAGTAGTCGTTTACATCAAGTAATCTTAAACTCATCCCATTGACAATTTCCGCACCTTGAACACCATAAAAATTTCCTGATAAATCGAATCCTTTATAATCAACACTAAAATTAAAGCCATAAGAAAAATCCGCTTGACCAGAACCTAAATACGCTCTATCATCTGCATCAATAGCACCATTTTCATTATTATCTTTAAATCTCACGTCTCCTACCTGAGCATTTGGTTGAATTGAAATATATTCATCTACCTCTTCTTGCGTTCTAAATATTCCGTCTGTTTGGTACCCATAGAAATAAGCTATTTCTCTACCAGCCTCTGTTCTTGTAGTATATCCTAATTTATCAATATAACCACCATCAATAAAAGCATCCTGATCAGCATTTAATTTTATGATTTCATTATCAATAAACGTAATATTACCACCTATACTAAAATTAATCTGTCCGATAGATTTACCATAATTTAAGGAAAACTCAAACCCACTATTGTTCATTGTTCCAATATTAGAATTTGGTCTATCTTTAGGATAATAACTAGGTAATGCAACTCTGGTTATCATATCTTTTGTATCTCGGATGAAGTAATCTGCCGTGACACTAATGTCACCCTCTAAAAATCCTAAATCGACACCATAATTTTGAGTTTCTACAATTTCCCACCTTAAATCTGGAGTTGGAATGTTAGTAGATGTTCCCCCTTGATATTGTTCATCATTAAACACATATTGCATTGAATAATTCCCAATATTAGCAACATCCGAACCTGCTTGCGCACTAGACTCATTTCCTACTCGACCCCAACCAGCTCTAAATTTCAAAGTAGAAAACATATTTAAATCTTGAATAAAAGCTTCTTCATCAGCCTTCCAAGATGCACCAACAGAAGGAAAAAGCCCCCACTTATTATCCCCTGAAAATTTACTTGAACCGTCATATCTTACGGTACCTGTAAGCATATACTTATTCTTAAAAGAATAAAATCCTCTGGCAAAATATGAAGTTGTTCCTGTTTGACTTTGATATGCATTTAATCTTTCATTAAAGGATTTAGCAAGATTTAAATATTGTAAATTCTCATCTTCAGGTACGTCAATCCCAACACCGCTAAAACCAGAACTTGTATTATATGCAGATTCATGTCCTAAGGTTGCAATAACCTTATGTATATCATTAAAAGTATAGGTGTACGTTAAAAAATTAATCCATGTCCAACTGTAAAAATCTCCACGTTGCTCATATAATTCACTTTGACCTCTATTAAAATTTTCACTTAAATAATATACAGGACTATAATTTTTGTTATGGGTAGCTCCTCTAGAAATTTTATAATTTGTTTTAAAATTTAAGTCATCTGTTATATCATATTCTAGCCAAGATCTAAAACCATATGAGTTTGTAGTATTTTCACCATACTTTAATTGATCAACTATTAAAGCTGGGTTATTACCAAAGGCTGTTTGCATTGCAATAAAATCACCTTCGGAATTTGTAGGACTATCTATCGGGCTACTAGTCAGTGATAATGGAATTGGTCCACCATAAATTCCTTGTGGAAAATTCCCATATTCATTTCTAAACAAGTCTAATTGAACTCCAATTTTTAAACGTTTATTTATCTTATACTCATTCTTAGAATTAAATATATATTTCTTAAAACCTGTATTTTCAACAATTCCTTCTTCATCAAAAATAGTTCCACTCAAAGAATAAGTAATCCCTCGATCAGCTTCGTTTGAAGCTACTCCTCCTCTAACACTCAGATTGTAATTTTGCTGACTACCATCCCTAAACACTTGATTTTGCCAATCCGTTCCTTTATAATTGTTGGCAACTACATAATTAATTCGTGTCTCTAAATCTGAAGGTAAAGATTGTCCATCGTTTGCAGCAGCTTCTAAGATAAGACGTCCTTGTTCTGATGCATTTAATAAATCTACCTTATTAGGAATTTCTGCAACTCCATAATAAGTATTAAAGGAAAAAACAGGTTTACTAGAAGATTTACCTGACTTTGTAGTTACAATAATAACTCCATTTGCACCTTTATTTCCGTAGATTGCAGTAGAGGATGCGTCTTTTAACACTTCAATACTTTGAATATCCTCTGGAGCTAAAAATTCAATATCAGTACCAACAGGAACCCCGTCCACTACATATAACGGATCTGAGTTATTAGTGCTACCTACTCCTCTAATTCTTACTTTTACTCCTGCACCAGGCCGTCCTGAAGATTTTGAAATATTCATACCTGCCACTCGACCTTGCAGAGCTTCTACAGGTCTACTCGAAGCCACTTTTAATAAATCATCTCCTGTTACAGAAGAAACAGCTCCTGTTAAATCACTTTTTTTCATGGCTCCATACCCAACAATCACAACTTCATTTAGTCCAACGATATCGGACTCCATTGTTAAATCTAAGGAGGTTTTTGTTCCTATTATAACCTCTTCCGTTTTGAAACCTACATATGAGAATGAAAAAACATCATCAGGACTAGTATATTCCAAAGTATAATTTCCATCAAAATCAGTAATTGTTCCATTAGCTGTCCCTTTAACCAAAATAGTTACTCCCGGTAAAGGCATACCACTTTCATCTGTTATGGTTCCTTTAACAGTATTGGTTTGAGAATATCCAATCCAGTTAGAAACTAGAAATAAAAACAGTAAAATAAATCGAAGGTTTTTTTTCATAATAAACATGTTTGCTTGTTAGTTTGTTTTGTTTTAATCGTATTTATTATGGAATTAACAATAATTTGACTAAATAATAATTATATACTAATTCCACGATTCAAAATTATGACCTTAACAAGGTGTTAACAAATAGTTTTACATCAATTAACAATACTATTATATCATACTTAAACACATCTTTATATTTTTATTAAATCAGAACCACATGTTTTTAATTTTAAATAACTCAATACCAATATATTACACAAAAACTATTACTAGTTACATAGTAAAAACAACTTTTAACTGTTAATTTTACATATATTTAGGGTAAATAAACACACATACTATTACGACTAAACACTAAGATTCAAGCTTAATTAGGCATTTTAAATCATGGAAATACATCGAGAAATAACACCTTTGAAGGAAAATGATTGTTTTTTGGTTTTTGATAGAAAACGAAAAGAATTCTCTTTTCCAATCCATTTCCATCCGGAATATGAAATCAATTTTATAAAAAATGCAACTGGAGGAAAAAGAATAATTGGAGATCACATTAGCGAAATTAACGAATACGAGCTAGTTATGGTTGGCCCTAATATTTACCATGGCTGGGAGAACTTTAAGAATGACAAATCACAGACTTTACATGAAATTACAATTCAATTTCCTAGAGATATTTTTGATTCGAAATTACTCAGCAAAAATATACTCACCCCTATTAAAGAACTTTTCAGAAATTCAAATCAAGGTATTCTATTTTCTAAAGAGACCGCTATCAAATTAGAAGATAAGCTAAACTCATTAAGTAAGAAGAGTGGCTTTGATAATTTTTTAAACTTTCAATCTATTTTGTACGCTTTATCCATAGCTAAAAACAAAAGACTACTAACTAATATTTCTTTTGAAGAGCAATATGACTTCCACAATAGTGAGCGTATCGAAAAAGTATATAAATATGTAAAAGCAAATTATAATTCAAAAATTAAAGTTGAGGATGCAGCTTCCCTAGTTAACATGACTGTTATCTCTTTTAGCAGATTGATAAAACAACGGACAGGCAAAACTTTTATAGAGTTTTTAAACGAATTACGTCTTGGTTATGCCACTAGAAAATTAATTGAAACAAACGATAGTGTAACTGATATTTGCTTTAGTTGTGGATTTAATAACTTATCTAATTTCAATAGAATATTTAAGAAAAAACAGAATTGTACACCATCTGAATTTAGAATTAACTTTAAAGGTATAAAAAATATATTCTAGATTTTTTAATTAAACATACTTCTAACCTCATCATATACTCGGTCAAAATTCACCTGCAAATCTTCATCAGAATATACCTGTACTTGTTTTGGTAAACCTCTAACTATATTCAGCAAAGTAAACTGAACCTTGTGGTCTGTTCCATCGGCAAACACCACAAACTGGCCTTGCTTTAATCTGAAAAAAGCATCTGCTCGTACTTTTGCAACTTCTCGTTCTCCTGTTGTTACTCTCGTATCAAAATCTAAATTATGACCTCGATTAATACTTGTAGTTTCCTGTTTTACAATTTCAAAAAAGCGCTCATAGTATTTAGCAGTATCTGGATCATTTACTTTTCCAAAAAATTGATAGGATAAATTACTTAGAATCGCACGACTCGCTTTATCTCCATACATAATATCATTCTGGATTTTATCCTGCATCACATAAACCGTAGCAATATTATAACTCCGCAAGGTGGCAGGAATCCGATGCATATTTAATAATCGGATAGTCGGAGCTTCTTCCATCATCAAAAATGAAGGATTTCCATGGCGGATACTCAATTGTTTTGTGATGGTATGAATAACGGTTGCTATAACTGGCGCATATGCTGTTTCATATTTGGGATTATTCACAACTGAAACTACAGTTGGTTTCTCCAGCGTATTTAAATTTAGTGGAACTTCATCTTCAGATAGTGTCATAAAAATACGTTGTGTACTAATCTTTTTTAGTGCATTTGCCAAGGTACTTTTTACTCCTGCTGTTTGCCGTTCAGAATCCTTTCCGCTGATAAAAGCATCAGCCATAGCTCGTGATGTGGTATTACTACTCAGAAATTTAATTAAACTCTCAGTATCTAAATATTGATAAATCGCAATAACATGTGGTAAAGTACACTGTTTTGGATAAGCTGTTTTCAATTTCCATATCAATCCACCAATTAATCCTTCTGCAGCATCATTAAAAAATTTACTTGCTCCCACACTGCCGGACTCCTTCTGTTCTAAAAGATTTTCAATTAATACACGAGACACTTCATTTACACTTTCTTCATTTATCATATAACGTGGTGCAATCGGATTCACCCGATGATATATCGTATCAAATGAAATAATTTTAAAATCTACACCTTGTTTTTCAAAAATGGGATATGCCATTTCTGTCAATTCAAAATGTTTATAATCGTGAATGACACCTGAAAATTGATGCGTACTAAAATGATCAAGTAAATTATAAACCACACTCTCCGTTTTCCCACTTCCTGCAGATCCAATAATAGATACACCCCGCTTTATATTATCGAGTTTTAGTTTCCCACGCTCTAATTTAAAATGTACCTGATAGGTTGTATCGACTCCCGTATTATCATCTTCATTTTGTAAAAACACTATTCCTATACAATTCAAGAATAGTAACGGACACCCCAAATAGATTAAGATATTCAGAAATTGATGATTATTTATCTCCATTCCCCAAATGAATAATAGCCCAATACTCATCCAAATGAGATTCAGCATAAAGGCATAATTAGTAATCTTATAACAACCAAATATTGTTCCAGTGCCTAAAAGAAATATTAGTCCATATGTTACTATTGAATCATCCATATTATATGCCAATTGAACCTGATTTCATAGCGACACCCACACCACGCTTAAATATTCGCAAAGCACTAAATGCCAATTGTGCTGTACTGGTTGGAATATGAGGAATTTTAATTCCGGACCGTCCTAATATTTTAAAAGCTATTGAACGCTCATTCGTTGGTAAACCCAATAGAATTTTAAAGTAACGATCGGGATGTTTTACATAGAGCTTTTTTGAAGCATAGGATTCTGCAAAATTCCGTTGATACCCAAATGTTGCATCAAATCGCTCTTCTGCTTTTGTAAAAAACGCGTCACGATTAAATCCGCGTTTGACTTGCTTACCATTAAACTCAACATCCGAAGCCTTGTATTTACTTCCTGGAGATAGACTCACTCTATTAGAGGCATCCTTTCGACTTACAATAATATGAATGTGACTTTGATTTCCTGACTTCTGCATCCCTTGAACAATGCGTTTACCATCCTGCTTATGCGGTGCTTCCTGTTCTAAACGATTAATATCGTTTACAATTTCTTTAGAATTTCCTGTTTTCAACCCTTGATCTATTTTTCGAAGCTCGGTTTTAAGCTCTAGTATTTTAGTTGCAAAGGGCTGGTTTTCCTGAACCACTTTATCAGTGCCTTTAAAAGTACGTTCATGTTCTATTTTTGCGAAGTAGACAATATCATTTATAGAAATCGGTTTACCTAAAATCTCACGGTTAAAGGCAGAAACATAATCATGCATTATGGATTTCGTGTAGCGTTTTAGATCTTCACTACTGTGCTGTAATTGTTTTAATTCTCGTGCACTTGGACTTACAGTTATACTATAAAATTTAGGTTCATTTAATTTAAGTTTAGCCGTGTTTTTATCAATAGTTTCAATCACCGTTTCAGCTGATATTTCATCACCATATTGATTAAAGAAATGTTCCATCTCTCCTTCACTCCGACCTTCGTTTTCTTTCTCTAAATAAGACACAAAGTCGGCTACACTTTTGGAATAGGTTCCTGACACTTTTTGTGGGCTAATTGCGATATACATGACCTTACGTTTTATGGTTTTCTTCATTATTTTTCACTTTGTTTATCTTTTCTTCAAAGCGAACTTTTTGCTCTAATATTGGTTTTTTACTGGCTTCCGCTTGTTCAAAAAGCGCTTGTAACATAGCTACTGTTGGTTTGGTTTGATGCTTTTCAATATCCTTCATAATGGCAATCATACCATTCATTCGTTTCTTAAAGAGGACTTCTAAAGTTTGAATTTTAGGACTGATAGACTCCAATGGAGACAATCCGTTATTTTCAAAAAAGTCTATCATATACAACAAAGTCATAGATTGGGACAATGTCATATTCTTACTAAACCTTCTAAATCGCTTAGCAACTTCATCTTTAATTTTCAAGGTTGTAAAACCTCCTTTCTTTAGTCTTTTATCCATTTTTTAGTAATTTAATATCCTGTTTCATTGGGCTGAGACTATTTTTTAGTAAAAAACCTGTTAATCAAGCACTTACATTTAAATATTTGTGATTTTAAACTACTGATTTACAGCACCTTAAAACAACTGTTAGCTCCCGTAACCTCGTGCAGCGGGTTACCCTCTTGCTCTACCATTTCGTCCCGCCACAGCGGGACAAAATTTCAACCAATTTTAAGATAGTACTCACATTTCAATTGAATGGATAGCCGGAAATTTTTAAGATTTTAGACGTGCAGTTTTAATTGAATTCTTATCGAATTTCAGAAATCATTGCCAAATTCATAAACAAAAAAAAGACCCTTGATTATCAAAAGTCTTTATAAATACTTCTTATATGCTAATCACATATATAATTTCACACGCTTCAATTACATTAATATTCGCTAGTTAACATAAGCGTATTATCTATAAAAAATAATTTAAAGGTATCGAACGGAAAATCTGTCGATTGATAGGTTTGGATTTCAAAAACATTTTCATCGCCATCACTAAAAGTAACTTTCGCCTCATACCCTTTTTTAATCTGCTCTTCTATAGGTAAGCGTTTAAAATCGATGGTAATAAAGTAACTTTTTGCCATTAAATTATGGGCAATAATTGAGGCATCCGTAATTAGCCAGAAACACCTTGCTTCGGTCGCCAAAAATTGTACACCTTCTGTAAATCGCGTGCCGAATGTTGGGATTTCAAATACCGTTTGAGATCCACAAAAATGATCTAATTTATGTTGTAAAATATGTGCTTGAGTTGTCATGATCTTTGCTTTTTAAAGTGAATAAAAAAGCAGATGCCACACCGTTGCAACATCTGCTTAATAGATTTAATTTGGTTTTACTCCTAGTAATAAAATTTCATCTGCAACAACTTCGGTAACATAACGCGTGGTTCCATCTTCAGCTTCATAGCTTCTAGATTTCAATTTCCCTGAGATTCCAAGTTCTTTTCCTTTCCCGGCATACTTTTCAATAATTTCTGCAGATTTACCCCACGTCACAATGGTGTGCCAAGTGGTTTCGGTTTGCTTCTCGCCATTAGCATTTTTGTAATGCTCGTTTGTGGCTAATGAAAAACGAGCTACTTTCTTACCGCTTTCAAGATTGGTGATTACTGGCTCTTGTCCAACGTTTCCAATTAACTGTACATGATTTTTAATTGTGCTCATAATAAAAGATTTAAAGATTAATAATGAATGATTTACTTATTATATCCAGAACGTTTTCCTGGTTTTGTTTTTTTAACTGTTCTACTGCTGTCTTTTTATTGATTGTGTAAGATTTCATAAGTTTCATTTTAGATTTACTTTCCATAGTGCCGTCACTGTTCCCTTTTTTGTTGCTTAGACCGATTCAATATTCAGAATTGCAATGGCTTATAAAAAGGTGAGGAACGAGCCTGGTTATGCAGTCATGCAATTCTAAATGTTGTTATTTTGCTGTCAAAAAAGAAGGATAGTGATGGTATGGCGGAGCATCTAAAAGTCCTATGAGAAGTACACATTCATAGATAGCAGTAGAACACGGATTATAAATCCATTTCCTGTTTTAGCGGACTTGACTTAAAAGCTGGAGTTGGGCATGTAGTTCCTTCGCTTTTTAGCAGGAAACGAAATGAGCAGTGAAATCTTTGTAGTTGTGTCCAAGACTTAGGAGTCAAGCGCTTTTTTATGACATGGAGTCCTTACGGAATAGAATATAAATGGGCTTGATGGGAGTAGAACTCGAATTTTGAATTCATCTATATGTAAAGCGAACGTCTCTTCCTAATATTGAAAACACTACACTTCATTTAACTTATAAATATGCTAAAAGACATGATCTCTGTATAGACTACTAAAGAGATGTTCAAGATTTTTTTAGAAGTAAGTCCTTTTGCTCCTATGGCGTTTTTCACGGAATAGGACGTGAAAGGTCTTACTGGGTTTCGAAGTTGGATCGTTGATAATTTAATGCAATTGTTTTCTTTACAATGGAAACGGACTAAATTTTCAACCAGATAATTAAGAATCTGTTCAGTCAATTCTAAATTTAATCAGGATTAATTTATGGGATTTCTATAGAAGTACTTAAAAGAAATACGTAATGGATTTTGCATAGTTTCACCACAGTACTTTGTTGTGCTTAGTGATTTATTTTTTTTCTTTCAACTTCTTTTTTTATTCCATCTAAGTCTGGTTGAATTGTCATCCAGTTAATGTTTAATATTTCAAGTCTCTTTAAAACTTGCCAAGCAACTCTATGTGATAGAGTAAATAAACTTGGTTTTCCAATTTTTTCATTTATTAATCGCTCGTTATTAGCACTCTTTTTACAATCAAATAAATATTTATCTAATGATTTTATTTTACCTTCTTTATTAAAAAGATTTTCGTCGATTGAACGACCTTTAAAATAATTAATAAATAGTCCTTGTTGTGCTACCATATTATTATTCTGAAATCCTTCAACGAATATTCTTTTTAAATAAAAGTCTTCTTGACATATTTCAATTAATCTTTCTGGAATTGCCCAAATTCCAATTTTAGAATTATCCTCTTTTTTTGGAGGTTTTATTTTCTCAGTAGCAAAAAATATTGCCTTATTTGGATTAAAAGTAAAATCTAGTAATCTTGTATGAACACCATAATGTTGAGCTAAAGCTAATTCTTTTAATTGTTCTGGTTTTGGAAAATCTTGTATTAGGTCAAATGCTTTAAAATTATCATCAATTAAAGTTGAGTTAATTAATTTAAATGAGTCATCTTCGATTTTGTACCCCAAACTATTTAAACCTCTAATAAAATTTATAAAATCGGTTAATTCAGGTAAAAAATGGCCGTTGCCAGATTTCAAAATATTTAACCTATTTTTTTCTTCTTTGGAATTTAAATCTCTAAATGCGGAAGGAATTAATTCCCAATCTGAATTTCGTTGACCTCGGAATATGTATTTTGCTCCAGTTTCGGAAGGACTAGTTTTATATAATTCTGAAAAAGGGTCATTAAAACATTCAAAAAACTCATCACAATTCTCTTCGAAGTCATAAACCCAATGAGTAATTTTATCAATAGCTTTAACTCCGCGAATAGTTTTTCCTAATGGATTTATTTCAGCTTCTTGCTGAATTTTTATTTCTGTTGGTAATTCTTTAAATCTATCCATTTCCTCATTAAGCCCAACGGCAGTCTGTCTAATAACTTGCTTCGTTTTTATATATTTCTACTAAAATACAGTTTTTTCTATTAGACGTGAGCTAAGATTCTATATTTTGAATTTTGTTTGTAGGGTTCTTCAAAACTTGTTAGAATAGCTGTAAAAAGCCTAATTAAAGACCTGTGAGCTTGAACACGAGGTGTATTTGTTTTTCTAATGATATTCCAAATTCTTTTTAAGTTATAGGCAATAAACATAAACCCTACATCTGTACTAGCACGTTGTATCGTTTTTTAGTCATAATATAATCAAAACTCCACTGGCGTTTTAATAAGCTTCTAATACAGGCTTTTGCCATCGCCAAATCTAGTTTAATATATGATGATTCTTATAGAAGTACTTTAGTGAAAAGTTAATGCTTTTTTACTTGTTTTTTTACCACAGTACTTTGTTGTGTGTAGTGTTTTTATTCAGATGGTTTGTTAAATCTGTCATATATTTTTTGTTCATATACACTCGCTGATAGAATTTCATCTTGTTTAATTATAATATCAGTATTTAGGTGTATTGAATCAATATTTTCATCTGCTTGTTCTTCTATATCTTTAATAAATTCCTCTACTACTTTGAAGTAATCTGTAGTTATGTGTAATCTTTTAGTTTCGCTATCTCTATATCCACTTATTATTGGTGTTATTGTCAGATAATTAGTTTTTTGCGGAATAGGAATTGTTTCAGAAAAACCAACGTAAACTTTATTGTTTTTTAAAGTTATTTGCATAGCAAAACCTTTTTCCACAGAGTCTTTAAACAATCTTTCTATCTCATCTCCATTCTGTCTAATTGCCCAAATTATTGGTTCATCATTTTTGTATTTTTTTCTTATGATTTTATTACTTAACCAAGTGATAATTAATCCAATAATGCAAGAAATAATCACAGTCCAAAAATAATCGGGTTTTTCGATTGGTACAAATTGTAAGAAATCTATGGTTTTAGAAATTATTGGTTTATAAAAAAACTCTAAAACAGTACGTATAGTGAATCCAAAAGTTACTGTTAAAATTCCTATTCCGACAGATTCAAACAATATCCGATTTCTGGAAAGTCTTTGTAAATTATACTTAAAAAGTAAGGAAAAAGTTAGGATTAAATATCCTGTAATAATTGGTAATAAAAATAAATTATACGGCACTTGCTTTACTTTGAGATATTTGTTCTTTAATAGATTCAGAATTTTTTATCTCATTAATGATATCTTGAATGTCTTTCCTTTTATAAAAAACTTTTTTATCAACGTAAAGTCTGCCTCCAAAAGTACCACGAAGTCCTGTGTCTTTTGTTTTTGGTTTACCTATAAATGAAAAACTTATCTTTGCCATAATATCAAATATACTACAAATTTTATTCCAAATCAACTTTATTCTGTTCAATAGCGTGTTTTTACATTACACACAACGGCAGTCCGTCTAATAACCGACTGCAATTTTATATATTTCTACTAAAATACAGTTTTTTCTATTAGACGTGAGTTAAGATTCTATATTTTGAATTTTGTTTCTAGGGTTCTTCAAAACTTGTTAGAATAGCTGTAAAAAGCCTAATTAAAGACCTGTGAGCTTGAACACGAGGTGTATTTGTTTTTCTAATGATATTCCAAATTCTTTTTAAGTTATAGGCAATAAACATAAACCCTACATCTGCACTAGCACGTTGTATCGTTTTTTTAGTCATAATATGATCAAAACTCCACTGGCGTTTTATGGTTCCGTATGGATGCTCTACAATGGCTTGGCGTTTTTTATAAGCATCAGGATTTTGTAATACGCTCTTTGCGTTGGCTTCAATATATTTATGGAATTCACTGCGCTGTACTACTTTTCCATTTACTTTAGACGTGGTGCATAATGCTCTTGCGGGGCAAGCTTTACATTTGTTTGTTTTATATTGTTTGAAACGATAATTACGCCCTTTATAAGTGCTGCCATTACTTTTAAGTATGTTTCCTTCCGGGCAAGTATAGGTGTCGTTTTCTTTGTTATACTTAAAATGTTCTGAGTTATAGTTAGGATCTGGAGCTTGCGATGCTCTTCCTATTCCAGGAATAGCAACAAGGGTTTTAATACCCAGTTTATTAGCAGTTTTAAATTCACTTCCCGTATGATATCCTTTGTCATAGAGCACCGTAAAGGTGTTCGTTCCTAAAATAGTTTTAGCTCTTTGTAACATCTGTCCCATAGCCTTGGAGTCGTTTTTATTGGTAACCAAGTAGTCGAACGGAATATTGTGATCTGCGTCTACAGTAGATTGTACACAGTAAGCAACTTCAGTAATATTGTTACGCACAATTAAATGCTTGATATCGGGATCAGAGGTAGAAATTTGTGGTTCTTCTGAAGCCTTCAACTGTGCATTTAGTTTTTCGTATTCTTTTCTGCGACCTTGATGTTTATCAATATCTTTCTTAATTTTCTCTTTTTCATTTTCACTATCACTTTGCTCAAGAGCTTTATTGTACTGCTCTAATTTATTGTCAATATAATCTATGTGACGCTGTATTTTCTTCTTATTAAAATTGTTTTTCTTACTATTCTGAGCTCTAAACTTAGTACTGTCTCCAGCTATAAGTGTAGCGCCTATAAGCCCAAAATTACGTGCAATTTGTACGGTAGCAAAGAACACTTTTTTAATAGCCTTTGCATTATCTTTTCTGAAATTGCTGATGGTGTTGTGATCTGGAGCTAGCGATTCAAGCAGCCACATGACTTCAATGTTACGCCTGCATTCTTTTTCTAATTGTCTTGAAGAACGAATACGGTTCATGTATCCGTAGATGTAAAGTTTGAGAAGAACAGCTGGGTTATAGGCAGGAGGACCGTTTTCGGTAAAGTCTGAACGGAATCCAAGTTCAGCAAGGTTAAGTGAATCTACAAATTGATCTATAGACCTTACGCTATTCTCGGAATCTATTGAATCATCAAGAGAAACAGGAAAAAGACAGGTCTGTTTTCGGTCTTTTCCAGGTATGAATTTCATAACTAAAAGATACAAAAATCACCTGAAAATCACTTGAGAACTTCTAAAAAATGTAACTAAAAAAGCAATAGTTATTAGACAGTCTGACGGTTTCGTATAACCGTCAGTTACGGGTTAAATTAGCGATTATTTTCGGTTTAGCACAGGCTTTAGCAATTCCGAGTGGATTCGGACGTAGTCGAATCCGCCGTAATTGCGGTTATACATTGTTGTAGCCAGTTTTTTATCTGTCCCAACCATCAATCAAGTATTTTTTTTCAGTCAGTTTTTTTTCTTTTCCCGAACTTTCAGATTTAAACCATAATTCAAATCGAGTCGGATAGAAGTTTTCAAATGTTCCTTCGTCAATTACTGTTCTCCCTTCATAGAGTTTATATTCGTTGCTCAATTCTGATATTTCATTTTTCGTTCGGTTATTTAATTTCCATTCTGATAATTGAATATTTTTAGTCAATTCATACGCTTTAATAAATAATTCACCTTTTTCACTCGGTTTATGCCACATATAAAAGTCATACCCAGAATATCCATTTCCAATTACCAATATTTTTTCTTGTTCAACTTTTAAATTTCTTAAAGAATCAATTTGTCTATTTGATAAAAATAAGATTGGTTTCTCAAATTTTAGATTTTCAGGGATTTCTATATTATAAAATCTTTCATCTCCTTTATTTTCATTTGCGATTTCTAAAAATAACCAAAATACAAATCCAATAAATAATATTATTGTTGAAGAAATTCCGATTAGTATTTTTTTAGTTAAAGTCATTTCTCAAATGGCTACAACGGACAAGTATATGAAACGTTTGGCATTTCAAAGCGATCTCGTATCAAGCCATTGTAATGATTATTAAGTGCAATATACTTAAAAATTAGCACTATCCGCCAAATGTTTTATATACATTGTTAGCAACTGAGCTTGCTTTGTTTATGTCAGATTATCAATAATTTAAACAACTAATCAATCCAAACTGACCTAGATTTAGAGCTCAGAATTTATTTTGTTTTAGAAGGGAGAGCAAATCCTAATGCCTCCCTCAAAGGCGGTTATTAGGGTTGGCTTTGCAAGCTCTTTGGCAAGTTTTGGTCTGAGTGAGGCTTGTGAGACTTGCCAATGTGCTTACAAATAGGGAAGGGAATTAATTCAATCCTGCATTCTCAATATATTCTTTTGGACTTACCCCAACTTTCTTTTTAAACAATCGTGAGAAATATTGCGGATACTCAAATCCTAATTTATATGCTGTTCCTGAGATTGAAGCGTTAGGGGCAAGCAGCAGATTCTTTGCTTCTTCTATCAGGTATAAGTTAACTTGGTCAACGGCTGTTTTACCTGTTTCCGTTTTAATGGTGTCGTTCATGTATTTGTAGCTAACTCCTAATTGATTTGCTATCCAATCAACTTTAGGAATGCCATTCTGTTCAAATTGGTTTGTTTCAAAGTATTTGTCTAATATTTTTTTGAACTGCGTAAATAAAGCCTGATTAATTTCCTGACGATTTAGGAATTGACGTTTGTAAAATCGGTCTATGTAGTTTAGTAGGGTTTCCAACTGGTTCAGGATAATTACTTTGCTAAACTCATCCTGATTGTTGTGGTATTCAGTTTTTATATTTCCAAAGATAGTTTTAATCAACTTCTCTTCTTTAGGCGATACATGAAGTGCTTCGTTTACACTATAATTAAAGAAATTATATTTTTTTATTTTTTCAAACAAAGGACTTCCGTTTAGGAAATCTTTATGAAAAGATATTTGCATTGTTTCCTTACTAACAGCCAATTTCTTATATGTTATTGTTTGGTTTGGTGCTGTGCAGAACAAAGTTCCTTTCGTACAGTCGTATTTGGTTCGCCCATAAATAAGTTCTCCTGAAATGATGTTCTTTAAAGTGATAATATAAAAACCATTGGTTAGGCTTATTGACTCTGTCTTATCTTCATCACTGCAACTAATTATCTCGTTCTTTTTCAGTTTGAAGTGCATTATATGAAACAAAGGATTCTCAGGTAGAGCCCAACCCATTTGCTCATTTCTTTCTGTGATTGTTTTGTATACGAACTCATTCATTATTACAAATTTAGTTTAAAAATATGGATTGAACTTACCCATTTTTAGTTTCAATAATTTCATTTAGCGTAACATTTTTGTTTCTATATTTAGCTTTATTTATCAAGATTATTATTTACCATAATTCTTAACCATATTTAAAAACATCTTGTCAAAAGCTTTATCACTCAATAGTTTTCTGGCTAACAGAGTCTGCCTTGCCATTTTACCTGCTGCATATCTTGTTTTAGGCTTCTTAGATTTTATTGCCTTAGATATAGTTTTTGCAATCACTGAAGGTTCGCTATATTGACCAGGTTTACTGGTGTTTTGCATCATTTTAGCAACAATTTGTTTGAGTTCTTTGTAGGGGCTGTTGCTGTCCTCTAAATGATGGTCCATAGCTTTGGCAAATCCCGTATTTATTACACCTGGTTGAATAACAATTACTTTAATTCCAAATTGATTGACATCTAAGCGTAGACAATCACTCCATCCTTCCAGTGCAAATTTGCTTGCGTTATACCAAGCACCTAATGGTCCGTATACTTTGCCACCGATGGAAGATACATTGATAATAGAACCACTTTGTTGGTTTCGCATTATTGGTAGCACGGCTTTTGTTACTTCTGCTAATCCGAACAAGTTTACATCAAATTGTCGCTTTGCTTGTTCATAGCTAACCTCTTCAATAGGGCCATAAACTGCATAACCCGCATTGTTCACCAATACATCAATTTTTCCTTCTGCTTCAATTATTTTTTTTATTTGAGAATGTACTTGATTGTGGTCGGTTACATCTATTTCAATTGCTTTTCCACCTGCCGCTACAAGTTCTTTCATATGTTCCAATCTGCGTGCAACTCCATAAACAGTATGTCCTTCTTTAATTAGTTGCAGAGCTGTTGCTTTACCTATTCCGCTGCTTGCCCCTGTTATAATGATTATTTTTTTCATTTTCAATTCCAATTACAATGATTTGATACTAAAAATCAATAGTAGAAATCATCTTTGGCTTCTATTGCCTCTATTGCAAGAGCAAGCCAAAGATGTAATTCTATAAAAGAAGAATTGAATGCCTATTGGTCAAAACTTCCAAATAAGTTTTGTCCTCGCTGCATCAGAGGTAAATATTGAGGATATTCTGGTTTAATGGCACTCACTTCATCCAGTTGTTTCATTTCTTCTTCGCTTAAAACAATATCAGCAGCACCCAGGTTATCAATTAACTGCTCCTCTTTACGGGCTCCAATTAATACACTTGTAACACCTGGTTTGTGAAGCAACCAGGCTAAAGAAATTTGTGCAACCGAAGCATTCTTTCTGTCGGCAATTTCCTTCAGTGTATCAACAATATTATAACCCTGTTCCTTTTCAACCGGTGGATATTCAAAAATTGCTCTTCGTCCAGTAGTTTCACCATTGCGTGTATATTTCCCACTTAAAAAACCAGCCGCCAATGGGCTTACTATCAACGTTCCTAATCCCAAATCCATAGACGCAGGTATAATTTCTCTTTCCAGCTCGCGGCCAACGAGAGAGTAATATGCTTGAACAGAGCAGAACTTTTCAGTACCCATTAGTTTCGCTAATCCATCGGCTTTAGCAATTTGCCATGCACTAAAATTGGATAATCCAATGTACCTAACTTTACCCTGTCGAACCAAGTCATCTAAAGCTCTTAATGTTTCTTCCAGTGGTGTTGTTATGTCGAAGTTATGCACCTGATATAGGTCAATATAATCAGTCCCTAAACGTTTTAAACTGGCTTCCACTTCACGCATAATTGCCAAGCGGCTTGTTCCCAAATCATTTGGACCTGTCGTCATTGTGTTGTACAGCTTTGTTGCAATTATTGCATTTTTCCTTTTGTCTCCTAAAGCTTTACCGAGCATAGTTTCCGATTCTCCCGAACCATATATATTGGCAGTATCGAAAATATTAATCCCTGCGTCCAATGCCAGATTAACCATTTTAGTTGCCAATTCTTGCCCGGTTGCCCCCATTATGGCTGAATAACTTCCGCCTTCTTGGTCGAAGGTCATTGTTCCAAGTGTTAACTCTGAAACATATAATCCTGTGTTTCCTAAACTTTTGTATTTCATCTCTTTTTAATATTAGTTTTTAATAAAAACTTACGATACAAAGTAAGGGCATATTAGGGCTTTGTTGCTTAAACTATTTTATAAAAGAAGTATACAATTTTTTTAACTGCTATGATAAAGGATAATAATATCAAAATGTAGATACTGGGATGGCCAAAAACAACTCTTTTGCAAATTTTGGTTTGCAGGCTGGTTCTAGCGATTTGCAAATGTGTTGTTTGCGAATGGGGTTTCAATTTTGCACTGACATTTCAAAAAAGTTGCGCGAGGGGAAACAAAATAAATTTCTATCAAGTTTGTAGAGACTTCTTTCATGGAGATGTCACTTTTTAGCCTTGTTGCTAACGTTTATGTATAAGATTAGTTGCGGGTTTGTATGCGAGGATTTTCCGAAGGAAAATCAGACGTTACAAACACGCAACGACCTTTGATTAAGCACTAAACCGCAATTAATTTTATACTGTGTTAGGTGCAGTTATTATTGTTCTTCAAGGTTTAAAACTTCTTCGTGTTCGCATTTTTGGCAAACTTGTTTTAATTTGTCTTTTTCAAATTCAATAAATTCCATTTGTAAACTTCCACATTCAGGACAAGCTAATTCTTGGTCGAAACCAATATACTTAAAAAATAAGTTCTCAAGTAAACTAATGATTGAAGAAGTAAGTAATAATGCAATTTTTGCATCTGGATATTTTTTATTTTGTGAATGAACGACCATTGAATTATAACTCCAAGCACTATCAACCAATTTTCGTGAATAATTTCGTAAATCCGAGTTTTGTTTTCCAGGAATATACAAGTCTATAAAAGTATTAGCAACACCTTTAAAGTCAGATTTTTTTAATCCTTTTTCCTTTATCAATTCAGGATTCCTTTCGCACAGTTCTTTTGATAAGTCAATTAAACTTTCGCGACACAAAAGTCCGATAGCTTGAAATTCTTCAGGTTCTAAATCAATCGAGAGTTTTTCAGAAGCCATATTTAACTTTCTGTTTATTGATTTTAAATGACCAATGTCTAATGGAATTTCGTCAATTATATGTTTAAAATCATTTTGATATCTTTTAGATAATCGTTGAGTAATTCCCATATGAAAAGAATATGCTTCGTCTGCTGAAAAGTAGTGAGCTCGTTGAGTATATAAATTCATTGGTGCATTTTCTCCTTCGACAACCCAATAAGCTTCATCTTCGGTTTTTACGTTCCAAACGTTAACTACAACATCTAAATCGTTAAATGTCTCCTCGCATTTAATATTCACGATTTCTTTTATATCATCATATGATTTAAAATACTCTCTAATTTGATTTTCAGTTTCTATTCGATATTCTGGTGTCATTCTTTAGTTGAAGAGTTGGTTTTAATTGCACCTAACGGTCTTGTGTATGATTTGTGGCGTGTTTAAGCACCTAATTTAGCAAATAATTACCGAATAGAAAATCCGCAAGGTTTTTCGTAAGTAGGCGAAAACCAGCCATTAATTATACACGTCTTAAGTTAGCATTTTAATAAAAACACTAAATTAATACCTATAAATTAGAAAGAACAAAAGAGAGGAATAAGGTTATTATATACGGAGAGACTACAGATCTCGTCAACATTGAAAATCCCCTCTCTTTTACTACACAGATTTCGTACAGTTCTATGAGGCTTTTAGACCTCGATTTTAAGTCGTTGAAACTCGCGTAGTCGTCCTTTCAAAAATCATTTTCTTATGAATAAAGATATTAAATATTTTGGAATTGATATTAGCCATTTAGTTTTTGATGTGACAGATTCAGATGGCAATTACTACCAATTTAAAAACACAATTTCTGGCTTTAAAAAATTCACAAAACTCTTAGATTTGGATAGTCATTGTGTTATGGAAGCCACGGGATACTACCACTATCAATTGGCCTATTATTTACTAGAATTAGGGATAAAAGTATCAGTAGAAAACCCTTTAGCTGTTAAACGCTTTATCCAGATGAAGTTGTCTAAGATCAAGACCGATAAGAGTGATTCTAAACTTATTTGTGAATATGCAAAACAAGTAGATTTAAAGCCCTGGGAAGGTCAATCCAAACATCAAACAGAATGTCTTCAAATGACCAGACTCCTTTCTGTGTATACAAAACAGAGCACTATGCTGAAGAATAAAATACATGGTGAAGCCGTTTTAGGAAATCCTAGCAAAGCAGTTGTAAGTTCTATTAAACGAAGCTTAAAACACGTTTTAAAAGAAATCAAAACTTTAGAAGATAAACTGATGGTATTAGTTAAAGAAGTCCACCAGGATGTATTAACTCGCTTAAAAAGCATACCAGGAATTGGAAATAAAACGGCATTGATGCTTGTGGTTCTTACGGATGGTTTTGAGCGTTTTACAAGCGGTAGTGAACTCTGCAGTTATGCTGGATTAACTCCTGTAGTTAGAAAGAGTGGTAGCAGTGTAAATGGACGTAGTAGAATAAGTAAAATAGGAAATCAAAAGCTTCGTAATTTATTATTTATGTGCAGTTTTAATGCCTGTAAATACAACAAAGCATGCAGAGATATTTATGAACGAATTGTAGCAAAAGGGAAGAGTAAAAAACTAGCTTTAATAGCTGTGTGTAATAAGCTTCTAAAACAGGCTTTTGCTATCGCAAAATCTGGTTTAATATATGATGATTCTTATCGAAGAACTTTAGTGAAAAGTTAATGCTTTTTTACTTGTTTTTTACCACAGTACTTTGTTAGGCACTGGCTTTTAGCGATAATAATTTTCCGAAAATCTCTTTATGTTTTGATTCATCATCTACTGTTTTTAAAAGTTCAGTAACTGCTTCTTCTGAAAAATAGACTTTAGTACGATTAGAAAATTTGTCAGTAGTTTCTATCCAAATAAATTTGTCAAATTTGTTATTAATATTTCCATTAGTTGGATTAACAGCATTAAATTTAGGATTTTTAACCCAATCTAAGTTAAACATAACTTGCTTTAATTGTCCACTTGAGAATTTATATTTTGAAAGACGTTGAATTTCTTTATGAAGATTACTTAGCATTATGTGTTCTCTAACATTTTGTATTTCTCCAACAATTTTATAAATGGGTTTTCCTTCTGTTGTAGTTATTTTTCCAATTTCTCCTGCTGATATTGCGTTTAAAATTATATTAAAAACCCCATTTTGTGTTTTGTCAATTTCTATGTCACTTCCAGATAAAGTTTTTTCCTTACTATTAAAACCATAAACTTTATTTTGTGCAGGATTTAATATAAGAACTTCTCTAGGGTTTATGTCAACCATTTCAGGAAGTAATTTCGACCAAATTTCCATAAATTCCTTACTTTTCTCATTAGCTTTAATTTGTAAAAATCTATTAAAATCTGTCGTTGATTTGTTAGCGTGTTCATTTTTACTTGAAGCTCGATAGTAAATTGCACCTTTTTTTATTTTTAATTCAGAAAAATCGTTGATTGGAACTAATATTTGGCTACTCTTTTCAATTAATAAATAATAAAATTTTCTTGTGCTTATTTGAAATATTTGTAAGTCAACTGAAATTCCAATTTTAGCAATTTTTTCAAATTTTTGAGTTACATCATTTAAGTCAATCTGTTTGAGTAAATCAAGATTTTCTTTATCAAGACCTGTGTCAGTATGAATTCCAGTTTTTGAATCTTCATCAATTCCTAACAATAACATTCCGCCATCTGAATTGGCGAAAGAAAGTATGTCTTTAGCAAAATTTAGAAGGAAATTTTCAAGCGGACTTTTCGTTTTGGCAATATTTAATTTAAGCTTGTAATCAATTCCATTATTTTCTTTTGGAAATCGACCATTGTCTTTTAAATCCGTAATTATTAATTCTGCTTTTTCTGTTAATTGCTGTAAGTTCATTTATTGACGGATGTTTTTTTAGCTTGTGCCTAACGTTTATGTATATGGAAAGTTGCTTTTTTGTTTGCGAGGATTTTCCGAAGGAAAATCAGAAGCTAGCAAACAAAGCAACTAACATTGGTTAAGCTAAAAATAGCAATTTTTTATATACTTTGTTGTACACAGTTTTTATTTATTCAACATCCAGTTTATTAATTCCTTTCTATCAATTATAGACCAACTATGAGGGTTTTTTTCTCCATCTGCTCGATATCCTTTGTTTTCTGTTGGAATATATTCTACATTTTTAAAATTTGACTTATTTAATAATTCAGAAAGCTGTTTAATATGGTAAGCATTCATTTCTTCATATTTAGCCATTGTTTGTTCTTTCCACCATAGAGTATCTGGCTCGGTATATAGTCTTATTTTGGTGTTTTTTAAATTTTTTAGATTATCAATATTATTTGTTTTAGAAGTGAAAACAGAATAAAGTTCATATTTTGAAATATCATTGTTTGGGTTTCCAAATTCTTTACCTAAAGTTTCAAGTAACCATTTGCTTTCTTCCGCAAAAGAATTTGATAAATTACGTTCAATATTTTTTTCGGCAGTATGATATAACTCTGCTAAATCTATAGGTGAATCGCCAATAAAAACACCTTTTGGAATTATGTTAGAATTTTCATTAGTCATAAAATTACTAATTAATAAAGCAATATTTCCACCACTTGAAAATCCACCAACATAAATATTATCTACAGGTAATTTATTCTCTTTAAATATGCTTTGTAAACGTTTAGATAATTGTTCTAATTCATTTTGTTCTATCCACAATTTTCGATTGTAGTTCATATATAAAACTGAAATGTTATTTTTTTTCGCATTTTCAAGTATTTCGAATTCTCGTTTTATGTCTTCAACGTTTTCGGGAAAACCACCAAAAAGCACTAAAACAGCTTTTATGTTTTTAGTAGGTTTATTTAATGAATATTCATCTTTTTTTATTTCTTGATATTCAATTTTTACTGAATCAGCTGTTTTTTTATTCTCATTGTTTTTACAAGAAAAGCTAAAAGTCAATACAAATAATACTACTAAAATTCTATTCATAAGTTTGTGGTTCAAATTGTGTACAACGTTAGTACATAGCACTTATGTACTATATACATCCAAATATAAGATATATGAAACATATGTTTTATATATCTTATGTAGAAATCTATTATTATTTTTTCTTTTCTTCACTTGAGACCCTTGCTCATATTTTAAATTATTTTTTTGACATGGGAAAAAATGAAAGCCAAGTAAAATTCTGGGGAAAACTGTTTTCTGAAATAGAATCAAACCCCATAAAACAGCAACTTATATCTTTTAATGAATCTATAAAAGAGACCATAGAAAAAAGAAATTCTTTTACGCATAGGTTTCCTCAAAACGAAAATGATTTTCGCACGACATTAACCACCACCGAAGGGAGAAACCTTTTACAATGCAATATGAGAAAGCGCATAAAAAATGAGGAATTTTTACAAAACATTACAGAATCATCAAAACTGTTAGAGTCGTTAATTAATAACTTAAAATTAGAATTTGACGACATAGTGTAAAATACTAAATAGTCACACCATCATATTGCACTTCATTCAAAACAGACGGAACATTACTTTCTAATTTAGGACTAAACACATCCTTACTAACTGTATAAGTATGTAGTTTATCTTCAGAATAATTAAAATTCACTAGCTCTTTAATTTGAGTATCAGATACGCTTGAAGATAGCCATGCTTTGACATGTTCTGCATCCAAAATTAAAGGCTGACGCTTTTTAACGTTGTGGATTTTAGCAAATAATGGTGAAGCTACTTTAGTAATGACTGAAAACGTTACATAGGTTCCAATAATAGTATATATTCCTGCTAAGGAAAGTGGTTCTCTATTACCATTTTGAATAAAAAACGGATATTTCTTCTTCTCAAACTCATGAGGCTCATAAAAACCTGTTACCGGAATGATACAGCGTTGCTCGTGAATGGCATTTTTATAAATGAAGTGATTGAACAGTTTTTCAGCACGTGCGTTGAGTCCGCCACCATATTTTACAGCTTCTTTGTAATACGGGTTTATTTGATCCGGTGTTTTAGTATAGGGCACAATACCCCAAACACCAGGTGCCAATACCTCTGGCTTTTGCTGTGGGATGACTAACATATTAGGATGCGTGAATCCGTTTAAATGATATTGAGGCGTATCGAAAATAGAACGAACATCTTCAGCACTTAATTTCACACCAAAATGTTTGTCTAGTCTTTTAGTTTTGGAGGTGGTTGCCGTATGGAAACACATGAATAAATCTTTTATTAAATCCAATATACTAAAAAACAAATAAAGCATTCTTAATATTTAAAAACGCTAATTACACAATCACAATAAAACACACACCTCTCTGCAATTCAACGAATTAAAAACAAATAACTAGTGAATCCTGAGGATATTTCTTACTTTCAAATTAACTAACTTACTAACCTACAAATGTTTCCACAAATCTACCAAGTAAAATTGGTGTCATACACCTATGTATCCCCTTTACATTGGACTACAATCCTAATGGCTTCTATTCTAACCGCAATAATTATATTTCAATTATTAAGAATACTATATAAGCCTAAAAAAAATTGGAAAGTAAAGCTCAACTACCTGAGTTTAACTTCAATTTACCTCGTTCTCAATTTAACAAACAACCTACTTCCCAATAAAAATGTGCCATTGCCAGTTTTAATCCAACTAAGCATAGAATGTGCTTTAGGATTATCTGTATGTTTATACACTATTTGGTATTTATATACAGAGTTTAATATTTCAACTAAACACAAGATTTTTAAGATTAAAAATTTAATTAGAACAATGGCCTTATGCTATGTCTTACTGTTTATTTTACCACTTTATCTAACTAGATCTATCCAATTAGCATACACCTATTTTTTAATCTACCCTATTATTCTCGCCATCGCTTTTGTGATTAGCTTTGTATTTACCGCTAGAAAATTTATATCCTATTCTAGTGATTTTAAATTTAGGACTTACTTGGCTCTAAGTGCAATTGTTTTTTTAACGTTCTTGCCCGTGCTTACTTGGTTTCATGTTTTTGAACCTTGGATTATTTCAATGACTAGTATTTCATTTCTTTTAATATCTGTAATAGAATTGGATAGTTATCTATATAGAATTAGAAATGAAGCTGTTATAAAACTCGTAAAACAACTTCATCCCGAATTTACAGATAGGGAAAATGAAATTGCCCTTCAAATAATAAAAGAGTCAAATTACAAGGTCATTGCTAAACATATGTTTATCGCAGAAAGCACCGTTAGAAAACATGCTTCTAACATTTTTAGTAAATCTAATTGCTCTAATAGAAGTCAGTTTATAAGCAAATTTAAAAAAACACCCCTCTGAGAACCCTTACTATCATTGAATGCGTATGTTTGTGTAGTACATCTACGCAGAATATACGCATATTTAAATACCGTTAATAAATCAATTTTCGGACATTTATAAAGCCCTTCCCAAAGTATAGAATAAGAAAAGACATAGATACTCTTTTAGGAAAAACTACTAAAAATAATTTCTCTAACTAAAAACTATACTAATGAACTATCAAATCGAATTAACAAAATTTCAGAATGAATTAAATGTAATAAACAACTCTACAAATGAAATTATCAATCAAGCAAACGCTTCCATATTACTAAGTAGAAATACGCTTTCAAACTTAAAAAAAATCATGTTTCAAATTGGATTCAAAACAGTTGATGATGAAATCCACTTTTTTAAAGTCACCAAACAAGTTCCCCTAATACAAATTGTTTATTATACTGAAATTCGAAATTTTGAATTAAACCTTCCAAAGGGAAGTGAAATAACTCAACAGGCTTATATCCATAAGAAATTAACCGAAATAGACCAATTCTTTGTTAGAAATATACACTTTAACCAATATGTTATTTGTGGCCATACCCACTCCGATAAATTATACTTCACAAGATCTGCTGCAGACAAAATACCGTATTCATGTTCCGATTTATATTTTAGAGATCCAGAATTTAGTACAGCATATGATATGCTACTTGCTAAACATCAAGCCTTCCTTTTGGTCGTAGACCACTTAAAATATAAACTAACTGGAAATAAGAGTAAAACACCAAATATAATTCCCCTTAAATGGACAGCTACCAAAAATGCTCTCACAGAACTTATTTATGGATTACACCAAAGTGGTGCATTAAATAATGGCAATTCAACATTAAAAGACATAGTGCATTCTTTTCAAATTATGTTTTCATGTGACTTAGGAAATATTTATCAGAAATATGCCGAAATGAAATATAAAAACAATGAGCTTCCCACTTTTTTAAGCATGATGACTAAAAGATTTTTAAATAATATTTCGGATCCTGAAGATTAATTAAAGAACAGAGTTCGATAGAACTACGGTTAACTATTTTTTGAAATAATTCCTAGTAAAATACACTATACACGAGCAAACTCACCATGCTTTTTACCTGATTTTAAACCACTTAATACTGTTTACTTACAAATGTTAAAAATTAACCGAGTTCGATTCAACTCCTGCTAAAAACTCATTTAAAGTATTGAGATTTGTAACATATTAATTTTTAAAACCTTACAATATGCCAACAAGTATTATTACCACAGAAGATCTTTCTGAATTCAAAATTGAATTGCTGAAAGACATTAAAACTTTATTAAACAACAAATCTGAAGCCACTTTAAAAAAGCATTTACGTTCATCTGAAGTTATGAAACTACTACAGATTAGTTCTGGCACTTTACAAAATTTAAGAATAAATGGCACCCTTCCCTATTCAAAAGTTGGAGGACTTATTTATTATGATGCAGAAAAAATTCAAAAGATGCTAGACGATAATCGTATTGAAGATACATTTAAATAAAACCTTATGAACTACATAAAACATCTTAATTCCGTTTTTAAAGTATTTCAGAAAGACCCCAGGCTAAACCCTTCGCATATTAGTCTGTATATGGCGCTCTTCCAATATTGGAATTATACCAATTTTCAAGACCAATTTTATATTTCTCGAGCTGAAATTATGGGGATAGCAAAATTGGGATCTACAAAAACCTATTACCGTTGTTTAAGAAACTTAAATGATTGGAAATACCTTTTGTATTTACCTTCTCATAACATGTACAAGGGTAGCCAAATTAGGATGCTCAAATTTGATACAAGTAGGAAACAAGCAAGGAACAAGGAAGAAACAACTTGTAAACAAGCGGTAACACCAATACTAAACTTAAATAAACCAAATAGAAACTTTATACAAAGTAAGTTACCAAAAAACGAAAATGAAGTTTTAGTTTTTTTTAAATCTAAAAATTGGCCGACTATTGAAGCACAAAAATTCTACAATCACAACCAGGCGATTGGATGGACGATTGGAGGAAAATCGAAAGTCGAAAACTGGCAAGCTTTAGCTTCTAATTGGATGATAAAGGCCGCTGAAATAGAAAAAAAATCTGCAGTGTCCCATTTCAAAGACAACCTCATAACCCAAAACAATAAAGATTATGATCAACCTCTATAAAATTACCGAAGGAGACGTAGAATATACTTTGGGAAAAATGAACGGTCAAATGATCTCCTACGATTTTAAAAAAATCCTGGAGTATTTGGAGGCCAAAGGCAAACTGATGTTTGGAGAGCAGTTTAAAATATACAAACAAGATCACGATTTGATTCTCAAATTAAGCTGTTATTTTATCAAAGACGAATCCTATTGCGAAGCTCGTGGAATTGATTTAAACAAAGGTATTTTGCTTTCAGGACCAGTTGGAAGTGGAAAAACAAGCCTTATGAAATTAATCAGAAATTTATCCTTAAACAAAAGGAAGATTGAGGTGGTGCCGACTCGAAATATAGTCTTCGCCTACAATCATTTGGGAACAAAAACCATTGAAGATTTCGGGAATAGGCACTGCTACTGTTTCGATGATTTAGGTATTGAACCTATGGGGAAATATTATGGCAATACGTACAACGTTATGGGAGAAATCCTCTTATCTCGATATGAGTTGTTTCTTGAAACAAACATAAAAACCCACCTGACCACCAATCTTAACGCTGTGGAAATTGAAGAACGCTATGGAACACGAGTCCGTTCTAGAATGCGCCATTTATTTAATCTGATAACATTTGACAAAGACACTACAGACAAACGTATTTAAAACTAAACCTTATGAAAATAGCAACTTTCAATATTCAAAATTTATTTCATCGCGATAAAAATCTTATCCATGTAAATCCGAGTAAAAATCTAAAAGATTGGATTTCTGAATTGGATAACCTAATGACCATTAAACATAATTCTGAAGACCAACGTGATCGTATCAAAGAACTTTCATTTTTAATTGGTTTCGAAAAAACCATAGACAAACCCTATGCTGTGCTTCGTAGACGAGCTGGACACCTGTATTTAAAAGGCATTGATCATTCTTTAGAACATAAAGCCAGTTATTTAAACTATTGGAATGGGTGGATTACATTACAAACCACGCCTATCCCCTATACTGCAGTTGAACATAAAGCCAGACTGATTGCAGATATTAATGCTGATGTCTTACTGCTTCAAGAAGTAGAAGATCGTGGATCTTTAGAAGAATTTAATCATCAAATATTACCAAAATTTTATTGTGAACCCTACACCCAATGTATCGTTGTACAAAGTAATAAATACAATGGATTAGAAATGGGAATACTGCTTAGACAGGGTTATAATCTCCTTGGTATTAAAACACATCAAGATCAAAATTTCATTCAATACGATATCGAAACGCCAAAAGGAAAAACGATTCATATTATCAATTTGCATTTAGACAAGCCAACTACCGACTTAAACCAATCTCATTTCGATCGGAAGTTACAAACCAACCAAGTGGCAAACATTTACAATCAACTACTCCTAAAAGGCCTTAAAAACATCATCATTACTGGCACATTACAAGTCCCTTCATATTGTGATTCTTTATCCCCTTTATTTAAAAACACAACTCTAAAGGAAGTCACCAAACATTTATCTTTTGAAGTCGTTTGTGATCATGGTTCTGATCGTTCATACTACAGATTAGGTGCCTATAGAAAAGGCGTAAACATCAAACAAAAAGACTATATGCTAGTGTCTCCCAATCTATGGAAATCATTAAAAGATAGTGGCATGAATCGTA
The DNA here is from genome assembly GCF_000723205.1 of Formosa agariphila KMM 3901. Taxonomy (NCBI): domain Bacteria; kingdom Pseudomonadati; phylum Bacteroidota; class Flavobacteriia; order Flavobacteriales; family Flavobacteriaceae; genus Formosa; species Formosa agariphila. The sequence goes on from NZ_HG315671.1 coordinate 3,718,880, forward strand.
AAGCTATGTGGCCGCCACACAGACCACATTGGACGGTGTATCCGAGCTTAAAACACAAAGGACAAGCCGCGAGTGAACACCCCATTATTTGGGCTAAACTAAAATTGTAAATCAGAATGACTTATTTTTTAATCTCTTCAACCAAACCTTTAATTCAGTATAAGTTGATAGCATAATTTCCTTAAACACAAGGACGGTTTGTATATAAAACTGTTTCATTTTTTTAAGTTTGAATTAATGGTTTGGTTTATTTTAAGAGCAATTTGATGGATTCCTTTTTTACTTGATAAATAAGTTTCATCTTCAGGATTCGATAGAAATCCGAGTTCTAAAAGCACACTAGGCGTATCATTTACCAAATTTCTAAGCACATGAAAGTTTTCAAACTTAACTCCTCTACTTTCTAAATTCTTAAACTGTGTCAACTGTTTTTCTAAAACATAGCCCCAATAGACCGCATCTGCTTTAAATCTTCCACTTTTGCTATATGCATATACTTCTACCCCATTTGCATCTTCATGAGTTGTATTATTACAGTGTAACGACAAAAAAAGCATGGGTTTTAATGCTTTTGCTAGTCGCGTGCGATTTTTAAGGGCGATTAACGTATCTGTATACCGCGTTAAATACATTTCTAAGCCCGATGTTTCATCCATCCGATTTTGCTCAATCATTGCCTTTGCAATAGCTAAAACAATATCCTTTTCCAGTTTTTGTTGGTGGCTGCCAACGGCTCCCGAATCTATACCGCCATGACCAGGATCAATAATAACAACCTGACCAAAAACAATATTGCTTAACATGAGCATGCCAAATACAATTACAATATGTATCGTCCTGTGTTTCATTTTGTTAAAGTTTTATTACACAAAATGAAGCGTTTTCTCTAAATCCATGATAATACTCTAAAAATTAACAGTTTGAAATGTTAATTTTTTCAACTTCTCTATCATTTCTTTGATTCCCTCATAGATTCCATAATGAAAATATTCACTAACTGCCTTTTAGGGCTAAATCTATGTATTATGAAAAAATCAACTTTTCTTTTTTTATCGTTTCTATTAGCATCGCTATCGGCCTCTGCTCAAATTGGAGGTATTGAAAATTCTGTAAATGATGTGTCTGACACCATCAGAACCATCTTCCCAATTATTCTAGGGGTTATCTTTTTAATCGGATTCTTATTTAATGCCGGTCACTTTTTTGGAGAGAATGCTGATCTAAAAAAGGGAATTACTCGTGTCTTAGTTTTTGTTCTTATCGCAGGCGCTGTAGTGGGAATTTTCACATATCTAATCGGAATTGTGGTCTAATGAAACGCTACGTCATATACAAAGATATTCGTAAGCGTGCCATCATATTTGGTTTGCCTATGCTGTATTTCGCTGTGATGATGATGGTGATTATTTTATCGCTTTTGGTAATCATCTTCTCTTTCAGCTTTCAGATGGTTATTGTTGTACTTATCGCAAATGCAGGACTCTATATCCTACTTACAAGACTCGTAAAGCATCCCTTTCACCTACAGCTGGGCAATACCTTTCCAAAACTTATAAGCAATAAGCAATGTTCAAACCTGAATTATGAATAAAATTAATCTTGCACAATATCACCCGATTATAGATATTCAAAACCATATCATTTTTGCAAATAATGGCCATGTAGTTTTAGGATATAAAGGCGACTTACCTGAAGTCTATTCACTGGCTGAAAAAGATTTTGATGACTTGCACACCAATTGGTTTCAAGCTATTAAATCCTTGCCTGCTGGTTGTGTGATTCATAAACAGGATATGTATTTAAATCAAAAGTATAATTCAGAACAGCTGCCAAATAATACATTTTTAGAACGTGCTACTCACGACCACTTTAAAGACCGTAGTACCATCACTCATGACTGCTACTTGTTTTTTACCCTTCCTAAATCGAAAGGCACAAACTCCAGTAAATTTATTAATCCGTTTAAAAAACCGTCGATTGCAAAAGCAATGGAATCCACTGATCTAGTCCTTGCCTTTATTAAGGCCGTATCAGACACCATTTCCTTTCTAAATATGTCTAAGCATTTCGTATTTACTCCACTGTCAGAATCTGAAATCCTGGAGTATACCAGAACCTATTTTAATGGGTTTAATACGGAAGTAGATACGGATATACTATTGGATAAATCAGGAGCTCAAATCGGTGAACATCATTTTGATGTCTTAGCCATAAACAGCGAATTGTGCTTTGATGAGCATGTACAATCTTGCAAGAAGAATAGCAATTTCACTTCAGATGATTTTGTGTTCCATCAGGGGTTTATAGATGGTTTGGGATTAACCTTAAACGACAATCACATTATCAATCAAATCATCTATCTCGACGACAAACAAAAATGGCGAAAACTCCTAGATAAAAAAGTAGACGAACTGCAGAAGAGTTCCAATTTCGGATCTCAGAACAAAGTGATTCTTGAAAAGATTCAGCACATATTATCTCAGATCAATCAGGACGATAGCAGTCTTGTGGTTCGAGGCCAATTAAATGTAATGTTTTGGTCAAAAGATGAATCTAGATTAGATACGATTGCTTCCAAAATTAAAACAGAATTTAAAGATATAGGGATGATTCCATATGCTCCAAAAGGGCACGAACGCTCTCAATATATACTGAATAATTATTGCTGCTTCACCTCTAACTTTTCTGATGATGATTTATATGTAACCGATTTAAAACATGCCCTTTGTTTACTCATCAACACTAGTAATTACAAATCTGATGCTACAGGTATTCTCTTCAATGACAGGCTAAATAACACCCCTGTTTTCAAGGATGTTTGGGATGATGACAAGAAACGCATTAAAGCGCGGAACTTTGCCATTTTTGCACCTACGGGAGAAGGAAAGTCTTTTTTAGCTAATAATATTCTGCGTCAATATTTTGAAAGTGGTGTGCGCCTAGTCATCATAGACCTTGGCGGCTCCTATTCCAAATTCGCAAAACTTTATCCAAATGATCATACCATTTTAAAATACAAATATGGTCACAATTTAGGGATTAATCCCTTTTACTTGGCACAATCTGAAGAGCTAACTACAGATCGTCTTGAAGATTTAAGCGTGTTTTTATTGGAACTATTTGCTGCAGGCATCGAAGTCAGTAAGGCACAAACTGTGGCCCTTAAAAAGATACTCGCACATTATTATAAGGACGTTATGAATGGCCATTCACTTCAAGGGCTGTATTCATTTATTGAACAAAATCAAGGTACTTTATTAGCCGATTTAAAGATTCATAAAGACTATTTCAACATTACCAACTTTTTACACATTATGTCTGAATATGTTGGAGACGGCATGTATAGTTTTCTATTTGAAGTGAACGAAGATCAATCCTATAAAATTGAAGACAAGCGTTTGATTGTCTTTGAACTTGATGAAGTCAAGGATAATAAAGAAATTTTATCTGTGATGCTCAAGCTTATTAAAACAGCCATTCAGCGTACCATTTGGCAGAATCGTTCGGAAAAGGGAATCATCCTTTTCGATGAGTTTGCTAAGCAACTCAAATTCGATAATGTCTTGGAGAGTGTAGAATTCTACTATCAAGCCATTCGAAAACAAAATGGAGCCATTGGAATTATTCTGCAGTCTATAAACCAGTTACCAAACTCGAGTACCTCGGCTAGTATTTTGGAAAATACGCAAGTGATATACAGCTTAAATAACGAAAAAGGTTACGATGAATTAAAGGAACGTTTGCATTTATCTAGCCACGATCTAAATCAGCTCAAGTCCATTAAAAACAATCTCACGGGAAACCGTAAATACACAGAAATATTTATCAAAATCGGAAAGGAAAGCAACATTTTTAGGTTAGAAGTTCCCAAAGCTGTTTATGCTGCTTACCTCACAGATGGAGAAGAAAACGAAGATATCATGGCACTTTATGAGTCCTGTGGTTCTATGGAAAAAGCGATTACAACATTCATTTCAAAATCTTAAAACGGATGCCTTATGAAACCAAAAATCACACTTTTAATTCTAATCATTGCTTTTACGTTTACCTGTAAACTAAGCGCACAAGGGATGCCTGTTTATGACAATACCAATTTTGTAAGTTTAGTAAAATCACTTGTAGAATCTGCAAAACAAACCTCCCAGCTTATACAAACGGTTAAGTTTTTAAAAGATCAAAAGGAGAATATAGAGAAAGTAAACGCCGTCATCCAGCAACTCAAAGCAGTGAAGGAATTAGCTAAAAATAATGAACGCTTATATAACGTTGTTCGTACGGATTTACGAGACATACTAAACTCCAAATATATAAGGTCAGACGAAGTAAATCGCATTTCAGACACCTTCAATGCAATTATGGAAACAGCCATTGAAGACCTCGATTTTATTGATCAAATTCTATCTAGTAATTTTCTAAAAATGACTGATGCAGACCGTTCTAAAATCCTTAAAGAAAAGGAAAAGGAGTCCAATAATATGGTGTCGGAAATTAGTAATAAAACCAAACGTTATCGTGAAATCATCTCGTTTAGAGAAATGCAGGATTTAATAAACAATAGAGCTAAAAATTACTAAACACTCCAGATTATGATACTTATGAGCATTGGATTAGAATATGTAGATGCCATTTTTCAGACTATAAAAGGCAGTGATTTTTCACTATATGCCATGACGGGTATGAAATCTTTAGCGGTTTTGTTTTTCCTAGTCAATATTTTAAAGAAATACAATGAAGGTGTTGCTAGTAAGGATGGGTATACTTGGGGCTTAAGTCCTGGAGAATTGGCTAAGAATTTTACCGTGATTATCCTTGTGATTTTTTCATCTCAAGTGCTAGGGGTTTTTGACAGTATTTTGGTAGCTATTGAAACAGAGTATAAAACAACGGCTCCTGCTCTACTCCCCCTTCAAATGCAAGATATTCCTTTAGAAACCGATGTAGGCATGTTGGATATGGCTACTAAAGCAATGGCATTATTATATGATGCATTGGTGACTCCGCTATACGGATTTAAAATTCTAGCCTTTATTATCAGTTTAGGATTATGGCTTATCGATTTGTTTATTTATCCGCTCTTTTTAGCTGAACGCTATTTTCTATTAGGGATCCTACAAGCCTTTTTTCCTTTGATTATAAGCATGGCTGTATTTGAAAAGTTTCGTCCCATGGCCTACACCTTTTTTAAATTATATGCAGCAGTGTATATGCTTGTTCCAGCGTTCTTTTTTGTCAATGTATTTGTCAATGCGGTTTACACTGAAATCAACACGACGTTTTGGGTAAACCTTTTTGGGTCGCAATTCGGAAGCGGCATATTCGCTCCTATAGTTGATCTCGGGTCTATCGGATTTATAGTCTTCCTAAAATTCAAATTATATAAACGTGCTACATCTTTCACCTTTAAACTTTTTAACTAAATGAAAACGCCTTATAAAAATATTTATAGTGTTCTAAAACTCAATAGAATTATTGTGATTTCCTTGGTGGTCTGCACACTTTTAATCTGCTGTTTTGCAACTTGGATTGTTTACGATACTCATAAAAAAGCGCTTAATAGTGCCTTTGCAATCAGCACCAATGGCGCTGTAATTCCGTTGTCTTGGGTGACTCAAAAAGAAAACTTAGAAGTAGAAGCTTTGGCGCATATAGAATTATTTCACACCTACTTCTATGATATCGATGCTAGTAATTATGAGTCTCACCTTGAAAAAGCCTTATGGCTTGGCAATAGTTCTGTAGATAACCTATATCGGCAGAAAAAAGCAGATGGCGTTTACAACCGCTTATTACAATATTCTTTAGTTCAAAAGGTACTCAGAATAGACACCCAATTAGATTTAACGTCTGAACCTTACCAATTTCAAACGGTAACTGTTTTTGAAATCAATCGCGGTACTACTATAGATACGTACGAGCTCGAATCCTCTGGAGACTTAATTATGGTCGATCGGAATTTCCCTAAAAACACCCACGGGATGCTGATAACCAATTACTTTGAAAACACACTCAAGAAAGTTCAAGCCAAAAACTAAAAAACAAGATATTATGAAACTCAATAAAAACAAAATAGTCTTTGGAGGTGTGATCACTGTCGTACTTATTTTCCTAGTGAGTTACTCGCTACTTTTAATTAATGAATCTGAAGACGACACAGGCACTTTAAAACAAACGGAAGTCCCTTTACTAGAAGACGACAAGCAAACCTACAGTTCGAAACTTGATGCGATTAATGACCTTAAGGAAGTTAGAGAAACCAATGCACCTAGTATTTACGATGAAAAACTAATGGATTCTCTCGGGTATTTTGATGCGGATTTTCAGGAAAAGGAGAAGCAACGTATTGTAGATAGTATTTATAAACAAAATAGAATTAACACTTCCAATCGTGATTATAGACCTAAAAAAGAAACTGTTGAAATTAATCCAACAATTAAAACTGAAGACAGTTTAAACCAGGTAGAAGCTGATCGTATAGAACTCAAGGAAATCGGATTAGAACACCAACTCTTTTTTGCGTCCAATCCTAAGTTTCAAGACAAAATAAACGTGGAATCTACCATACCTCCAATTCCTGTTGTCGTAGACCAAACTCAAATCGTTAAAAAAGAATACCGTTTACAAATGCGGCTTTCTGAAGCAACCATTTTAAATGGGCATTCTTTTCCTAAAAACACTAAAGTCTTTGGTTTTGTAAGTTTTAAACCGAATCGCGTGATGGTAAACATCTCTAACATTAATCATCATAAAGTGAATCTAAAAGCTTTTGATTTGCTTGATGGCTCCGAAGGTATTTATTTTGAAAACAGTTATCGGGCTGAAGCAAAAACCGAAGTCATCGGGGATATTGTTGATGACATTAACATCTCCGGTGTTCCACAAATAAGCGGTCTTAAAAGCGTGTTTTCTAGAAGTAATCAGCATGTTAAAGTCACCATTTTGAATAATTACAAACTCCTATTAAAACCAACACTATAATCTTTAAATCTCTGCACTTATGATACGTTTTTACATTTTCTCAATTAGTTTACTATGTTTCAGTAAAGCCTTAGCACAACCTAAACCCATAATAGACACCCTTTATGCTAACGACCATCAAGCTATGGCGCTGTTCTTCCCGGATCCAATCCGTCAAGCCATTACAGGGTCAGATGATTTTATATTCACTTACAATAGAGAAAACAAGCAACATTTCGGATTACTCCAGGGTAAGCAAAGTCAAGATAGTAACCTTTTAATTATTAGTGATAGTGGATTAGTGTATTCTTACATTTTAGCACATAAACCACAACTCAAAGAATTTAATCGGTTTGTTGCAACATCAGAAGCTGTTGGTCATGAAAAACAAGTATATGATAACATCAAACCTAAAATAAAATCCATAACAAACGCTACTAAAACAGTAGATTACAATGCTGAATTCTGCCAATATTTAATCACAAAAAATAAAAACAATTCCATCAGGAAAACGAAAAAACACGATATAACTTTAGAACTAAAAAACATTGTGTATAACCAGAACAAATTATACGCCATCCTAAAAATCATCAACAATTCCAGTCTAGATTACGATATTAATTACCTAAACACAACTGTTGTAACTCGTAAAAAAGGCAAAAACAAATCTATGCAAAGTCTATTTGTAGCACCAAAATTTGTTTACAATATGCCAACACGTGTTTTAAAGAAACGTTCTCAAACTGTTGTTTATGTACTTCCTAAGTTTTCAATTAGTAATGATAGAGTGGTAAATTTTACGCTTAATGAAAGTGCTGGGGAACGTGATTTGAGGTTGAAGGTTTCTAGTAAGGTTATTAATGATCCAGATTAAAGTTTGCTTTTGAAGTTACTAAAATTGAAAAACCAATATAAAATAGAGTATATTGAAGTCATTTGACTACAAATTAACAGAGAAGTGTTAAAATTTAAAAAAAAGAGTAAATGTTGTACCTATGTTGTACCAAGCATAAAAAAAGCCGACTATAAATAGTCGGCTTTCTCTTATTGTGCGGGCGGAGAGACTCGAACTCTCACACCTCGCGGCACTAGATCCTAAGTCTAGCGTGTCTACCAATTCCACCACGCCCGCAATAAGGTGTGCAAATATAAAAATTACTTTCAATAAACAATTCAACTTTTGAAAAAAAATTCAACATTTTTGTATTTTTGTAGGAAACAGAATAATTCCACATGAAAAATATCTCGACTTACATCGAAAATAACAAGGATAGATTTTTAAACGAACTTATCGAATTACTTAAGGTACCGTCTGTTAGTGCCGACTCAGCATATAAAGACGACGTTTTAAAAACTTCAGAAATCGTTAAAACACGTCTTGAAGAAGCAGGATGCGATCACGTAGAAATTTGTAAAACCGATGGCCATCCAATTGTTTATGGTGAAAAAATCATCGACAAATCGCTTCCAACTGTGCTTGTTTATGGTCATTACGACGTACAACCGGCAGATCCTATCGAACTTTGGACGTCTCCACCATTCGAACCTGTAATAAAAACTACCGAAACACATCCCGAAGGTGCTATTTTCGCGCGTGGTGCATGCGACGATAAAGGTCAGATGTACATGCATGTAAAGGCATTGGAATTCATGACCAAAAACAATGAGTTACCATGTAACGTAAAGTTCATGATTGAAGGGGAAGAAGAAGTTGGTAGTGTAAACCTAGCAACCTTTGTAAAAAACAATCACGAGAAACTTAAAAACGATGTTATCCTGATTTCAGATACGGGAATGATTGCGAAGGATGTGCCTTCAATCACCACAGGATTACGCGGATTGAGCTATGTTGAGGTTGAGGTTACCGGACCAAATCGCGATTTACACTCTGGACTTTACGGTGGTGCTGTTGCAAACCCAATCAATATTTTAACCAAAATGATTGCGTCTCTACACGACGAAAACAATCATATTACCATTCCTGGTTTTTACGACAAAGTTGAAGAATTATCGACAGAAGAACGTGCTCAAATGGCTAAAGCGCCTTTTAATTTAGACAACTATAAGAAAGCTTTAGATATAGACGCTGTTTACGGCGAAGCTGGTTACACAACCAACGAACGCAATTCTATCCGCCCGACGTTAGATGTTAACGGTATTTGGGGAGGTTATACTGGCGAAGGTGCAAAAACCGTTATCGCAAGTAAAGCATTTGCAAAAATCTCTATGCGATTAGTGCCAAATCAGGATTGGAAAGAGATAACAGGCTTATTCCAAAAACACTTCGAAAGTATTGCTCCAGATGCAGTAACTGTAAAAGTAAAACCTCATCATGGCGGACAAGGATACGTAACACCTATAGACAGCATTGGTTACCAAGCGGCATCGAAAGCTTATACCGATACGTTCGGGCAAGCGCCAATTCCACAACGAAGCGGAGGAAGTATTCCTATTGTATCGCTTTTCGAAGACGAATTACAAAGCAAAACCATTTTAATGGGATTCGGATTAGACAGCGACGCCATTCACTCGCCAAACGAACATTTCGGAATCTGGAACTACTTAAAAGGTATCGAAACCATACCAATGTTCTACAAACACTTTACAGCATTGTCTAAGTAATTTTAGACTTCATTTATAAAAAATCCGTTCAATATCGTGTTGAGCGGATTTTCTATTTAATCCCATTTGGGCGTTACCTAAAGGTCGCGCTTTCCGTTATATCTTTTTATTACCTTACCTCAGCAATTTTATGCCAAGCACCTTTAAGCTTCAATTAAAATGCATTCTTATCATCTCATAAAAAGGATGCCACTGCAATCACTAACGCAAAAACGTCCAAATCATTAAAATATAGAGCAAACACAATAATCGTATTTGTTTTTGTAAATTACTTCAACTTTTTCGGGAGACCTTTTCATCTTCTGACCATTAAGTAATAAATACGTTTTATGAATGACAAGCATATTTTAGAACTTTTTAGAACCGGTCAGCGAGAACAAGCATTTTGCAAGTTATATAGCTTATATCCAAAAATAGAAGCCTTAATTCTATCTAAAGGCGGTCAGAAACAAGACGCTTCAGATGTATTCCAAGAAGCGCTCATTATCTTGAATAGAAATCTCGAAAAGTCAGATTTTAAACTCACGTCTTCCTTTTACACCTATTTATATTCGGTTTCACGATTTATATGGAAAGACACTCAGAATAAAATCACCAAAGACAGCTTACAAAATTTAAACGCACTAGAACTAGAACAGGCTCAAAGCGTTTTAGAAGAACAAAAATACCAACGTGCCGAGCGTGCATTCCTCGAATTAGGAGAGCGATGTCAGCAACTTTTACAACTGTTTTATAACAAAGCTATGTCTTTTAAAGACATCGCGCATGTTATGCAATTTAAATCCGAAAAAATTGCAAAAAACCAGAAGTATAAATGCTTAACCAAAGCTAAAGACATCTACAAAACAAATCAATCCCTTCAATCTTAATTCGAGACATCATGGAAAATCATATAAAAGACATCGCGTTTATCAATGGGTATTTAAATAAAACATTATCTAAAAAAGAAACACTCTTTTTTGAAGAGCGGTTAAAAACAGATTCGCAATTCAACAGTTTGTTTAAAGAGCACACCACCCTTATAGAAGGCATTAAACGTCAACAATTAAAAGCTGAAATTATTTCGGGTAAAAAAATATACACGAGATACAAATGGCTTAAATATTTTGGATTCACGACTCTAGCATTGGTAATTATTATTTCCGTATTTATTTTTACTACGGCCAATAATTCAGAGGTTATAAAAAAAGATAACAGCACTATAGAGGTCGTTACTCCTACTCTTTCAATAGACACTTTAACATCTTTAAAAACAACCACTGACACAGTCGTGGAAAAAGAGATTACAAAAGCCCCCCAAGAACAAACAAAAACAGATGTAGTAAAACCCGAGGTAAAAACAAAAATTGCTAAAATTGAAATCCCTAAGAAGCCTTTTCAAACCATTACTTTTAATGCAGACAAAGACACCACAATTGTTTGTAAAGAAGGCACTAAACTAACAATAAAAAAAGGGTCTTTTCTAGATAAAAACAACACCGTAATTACAGGCAATATAGATTTAGAAGTCACAGAATATTACACGCTTTCCGATATGTTATTAGCTCAATTATCTACGCAGTCTGATGAAACACTATTAGAAACCGGAGGCATGCTAAATATAAAAGCTTTCCAAAATAATGCACCCTTACACTTGGCGCCAAATACAACCATTGAAATTTTATTTCCTAGTAAAACACAAAAGAAAGGAATGCAACTTTTTTCGGGAGCATGGGATAGTGGAAACATAAATTGGACACTTCAAAATAATAGTGACACAGAAGTCGTTGTAGTTGAAGAAGTCGTATTAGACATGGTACAAGAAGAGCAGGTAGATATTCCCTTTTCGATTGTTGAAATTCCTCCAGCATATCCTGGTTGCGAACATCTTGAACCTTCGGCGAGCAAAAAATGCACTAGTGTCGCCATTAGTAAATTTGTAATGGCCAACTTTAACACTGAAATCGCCATGAACTTGGGATTAACAGGAAGACAAAGAATTAATACAATTTTTAGGATTAATCAAGAAGGCAGACCTGTATCTATCACGTCTAGAGCATCTGACCCAGAATTAGAAATTGAAGCGAACAGAGTTATAGCCTTATTGCCTAAAATGACACCCGGGAAACAAAGAGGAAAAACAGTAATCGTCCCCTACTCTTTGCCCTTTGTTTTTCAGGCCGAAAGCAATCAACTATCTGCTCTTACAGGAAGCACGCCTCGAAAAGAAACTCTAAGACGAGATTCCATTGTAAACAAAAAGTTTGAAGACAAATTAATCGAGAACCCCGCAAGCGTTAAGGCCTACGAACTAAATGGTTATATTTTAAGAACTTCAAAATTAGGCTGGATAAATTGCGATCGGTTTATTAGAAGAACCAACATACCATTTAAACTTAAAATTAAAAATGCGGGCGACGACATTAGAGTTAGCATGGTTTTTAAATCTATAAAGTCCATTATACCAAGTAGCAAAATCGGTGATGTATTCGATTTTAAAAACGTTCCTAAAGATGAAAACGTAGTGCTTATAGCTATTAAAAAAGATCAAGGAAAATTATACTTAGGAAATTTAGAAACTAAAACCACAGAACATCCCAATATAGAATTTGTTTTTAAGGAAATAACCTTGGATAATCTACACGATGAAATAGAGCAACTACACAGTACGTTTTAACTTAAGGATAGTGTAAACCTAAAAAAATCCGTTCAATAGCGTGTTGAACGGATTTTTTATTTACACCAATTTGGGCGTTACCTAAAGGTCGCGCTTTCCGTTATATCTTTTTATTCAATATTAACTTTCCTCAGCATGTTTAATCCCATCGACTTTAGTCTTCAATTAAAACATATCGGTATCATGGCTAAAAAGGATGCCACTGCAATCGCTAACGCAAGAGCCTATGGCTTATTTCAACTTTATAAAATCATTACAAACTTAGTCTTTAACAATCTTATAGACCCCTCTTTTATTTGCACTTTCTACACTTAAAAAGTAAACGCCTTTAGCCAAATCATTCAGCTGTAATTCGGTAGTTTCTTTGTCCGAAGTTAGATTTAAAACCAACTTCCCAGACACATCGTAGAGTGTAAAATCTGCACTTTCGGCAACAGATCGTTCTACCGTTAAATGAGATTGCACGGGATTAGGATACAACTTAAGCTCCGATTGTAAAAATGTTGGTAAACCTAAAGTACCAAACTCGTAGCAATCACTAAATTCTGTACAAAATCCCGAAGTAATTTCAACTTTATAAGTTCCATTTTCAGTAGGCAAATAGGTTTGAAATGTTGCATCTGCAATAGCTGTACCCGTAGTACAATTATACCATTGGTACGTTGCCGACTCCTGAATTGCTTTTAAACTATTCCCGGTTTGGACTACAGCATTATCAACTCCCACCAATCCTGCTTTAGTCGCCATATATCCTGCGGACAATTTAGACAGTTCATGAAAAAATTCTAAATTAAAAAGCTCGAAACGATCGTCGCTAGAATGATATTCTGGATTTTGATCATCTTCAGACCACGCTTCTCCAATTAATACGGCCGGATATCCACGATTCCAAAAACTAGCATGATCACTATATTCTGTTCCTGGGATAACAATATTTGCATTTAACTTAAACGGATACGATTCTAAAACAGCAACTATATCGTCGCTCATACCTTTAGAACCTTCGTCATTTTTCCTTACATCAATATCGAAACTTTCATCATTATCACCATCATACCCAATCATGTCTATATTGTAAACACCTAAAATGTTATCGCCATTGGCTTTAGCTTGTTCAGCATAATATTTGGATCCAAACAATCCTATTTCTTCATCATCCCAAAGGGCATAAACAATAGTGTTTTCTAAACATTGACCAGATAAAATTCGAGCCACCTCTAAAAGGGCCGCCACTCCACTTGCATTATCATCTGCACAATAATCTGTTACACCATCGTAATGTGCGCAAATCATATAAATTTGCTCTGGATTGGTAGTTCCTAATTGGGTGGCTATAACATTTCGTTTGCTATCATTATCATCTATAAATTGATACTGCACCTCTATATTTTCTAACTTGTCTAACCTTTCAAACAAGTATTGGGCAGCCAAATCATTATTATTATACTTTCTGTTTAGAATTGTAACAGTATTACCATTAACTACTGTAGGTTGCTCGCCAGAAAATTCGTTAACAGTAAGTGATAATGAGTCTAGGCTAACTGCATTAATAATATCGGTAACTGTTTGACTATAGGTACAAGTAAAACTCAACATACTGCAAAGTAAGCTTAGACCTAATGTATTCATTTTAGAAAAGGGGAAATTCATTCGTTTTATAATTTATAGCGCTATAATTTTAGTTGGCTTTAAGGTTGATATTTTTTTTATGGCACTAATAATTAAATTGAATTTCTAATTTATTTTCAGAACACTACAAAATACTCGTTAAAGCGAATTGAACTTTAGTTTAAAACCTTAAATAAGAGGTGTCGACGCAAAAATAAAGCACAATAAAAGCGGGCTGTAAAAAAATTTACAGCCCGCTTTAAAACTCTTAAAGTATTTAATTTTTATAATTTTTTCACGTATTTGGTAATAATCACAATTTGTTGACTGCCCACTTTACCTTCAATATATTCGGCATTCTCATGATCTAAACGGATATTTCTAACCGCAGTTCCTTGCTTAGCAACCATACTAGATCCTTTTACTTTTAGGTCTTTTACCAACACTACAGAATCTCCTGTTTCTAGAATAACCCCGTTTACATCGCGGTGAATTATTTTAGCACTTTCATCTTCATGTTCTCCTGTTGCGCGAGCTAACGCCATAGCTTCATCATCTAGATACATCATATCTATTAAATCTTTTGGCCAACCTTCTCCGCGTAAACGTTGTAACATTCTCCAAGACATAATTTGTACGGCAACATGCTCGTTCCACATACTATCATTTAAACAACGCCAATGGTTTGCATCCATATCGACGTTACCTTCAATTTGCTCTAAACACGTATTACAAACCAATACACTATTATCTACACTTTCGTTTAACGAAGGTGGAATAACATATTTTTTTAATTGCTCTTTAGATGTGCAAAGCTCGCAACTAGATTGGCTACGTTCTTCTAGGGTTTGTAAAACACTCATAATTTTTTTATATTTTTAGAGCTGCGAAAATACGGTTTAAAACGAATTACGACAAACGTTTAATTACTTTAGCAGTCTTCATTATCTTATTTAATACACAATTCTTAAATTACTCTGAAAGTCCAAAAGGATTTTCAATACTATGTGCTGGTTCTGTAAACCATTTTGGGCCGTTCTCTGTCATATAAATATGATCTTCTAAACGTATTCCAAATGCATTAGGAACGACTAACATAGGTTCATTACTAAAACACATGCCTGGCTTTAAAACCGTTTGATCTGTTTTTACCAAATACGGCCATTCGTGAATATCTAAACCAATACCGTGACCCGTTCTGTGCGGTAATCCAGGTAAATTATAATCTGGACCTAATCCGTTTGCTTCTAAGGTTTTTCTAACTGCACTATCTATAGACCCACAGGTTTCGCCTAATTGAGCCGCTTTAAATGCTGCAAACTGTGCTTCGCGTTCTAAATTCCAAATACGACGTTGTTCGTCTGTAATTTCTCCATACACATAAGTTCTTGTAATGTCCGAAATATAATCGTGAAGCATACAACCTGTATCTATTAACACCACATCGTTTTCTTCTAAATCTTTAGGTTTTTTCACACCATGCGGAAAAGAAGTATCCACACCAAACAACACGATGCAGAAGTAAGAGCCTTCGGGAGCACCGTAACGCTTATGAGCTTCATGAATAAAATCGACCACAGTTTGTGCCGAAATTCCTGGTTTTAAAATACGTGCTACCGCTTTATGAATATCCATAGTAATATCCATTGCTGTTTGCATGATTGCAATTTCTTCATCAGATTTAATCATTCGACAACCTGCTGTAATAGACTTTGCATTGACTAATTTATAATCGGTCTGACAATTTAAAACACCATCTATAATAAAAAACGGAGTCACTTCATCCATGGCAATCTTACCACTTGAGATTCCGTTTGCTTTTAAAATAGAGACAAGCAATTCAAACGGACTTTCATGCTCTTCCCAACCATGAACTAGACCTTCGAACTCCATAAAATCTAGAATAGTACCTTCTTCAAAATGTGGCGCGATATAATGAATACTTCCGTCTGTTAATAACAAAGCACCAACCATGCGTTCGCTAGAATTCCATTTTGTCCCTGTAAAATAAAATAGATTTGTACCCGCATGTAAATAAACTGCCGATACATGTTCTTGCTTCATTAATTGTAATGCATGCTTTATACGCTTTGGATAAGCATCACTTTTTATAGGTTGTACTAAATGTGCTTTGGATTGTATTGCAGCTAATTCGGCTTCAACTGTAGAGCCTCCTAATCCTAATGTCATCATCCTTTACTTGTTGTTTTTCATTATTAATTCAATGTCCTCTATTTCAATTGGCATCGCTTCCGTAAGATTACGATTACCGTCTTCAGTAATTAAATAATCATTTTCTAATCGGCAACCAATGCCTTCTTCTGGGATATAAATTCCAGGTTCGCAAGTGAGTACCATACCTGCTTCAAACGGACGATAATACAAGCCTACATCATGAACATCTAAACCAATATGGTGAGCCGAACCGTGCATATAATATTTTTTATACAATGGTTTTTCAGGGTCTTGTTCTGCAACATCTTTAGCATTTAAAAGCCCTAATTTAATTAATTCTGTTTCAACCAGTTTTCCCATTTGTTTTTCATAATCTGCCGATAACACTCCAGGTTTTAATAATTTACTTCCTGTTTTTAAACAATTTAAAACCGAGGTATACACTTCTTTTTGACGTTTTGAAAACGTTCCATTTACAGGAAAACATCTTGTAGTATCGCTATTATAATTGGCATAACAGACTCCAAAATCCATTAAAATCATTTCACCATCCTGACACACATCATCGTTATCGTTATAATGAAGCGCACAAGCGTTTTTACCAGAAGCAACTATGGGAGTAAACGCATGACGCGTAGCTCCAGATTTTGTAAGATGATAAATAAGTTCTGCTTCAATTTCATATTCTTTTACGCCGGGTTTAGTTGCTCTTAATGCACGTTTAAAACTCTCTACACTAATATCGGCTGCATGTTGCATTAAATCAATTTCTTCAACAGATTTTACAGGACGTAATGCACGTGTAAGCTTTGCAACTCGGTGTAGATTATGCAATGGATATTTTTCTTTTATCCATAAAATCATACGATCCTGCTGTGTTTGCTGATTATAGGTAATGCGTTTTACATGTTCGTTATGTCCTAAATAAAAACCATCGGCTTCGAAAGCCATAAATTGTAATAGTTTTTCGAAGTCATGTACCCACTCTACACGTTTAACTCCAGATATTTCTGCAGCTTGTTCTTTTGTTAATTTGTCGCCATCCCAAATTTTAATTTGTTCCGATGTTTCTTTAACAAATAATATCTCGCGGTTTTCTACTTTATTAGCATCTGGGTATAACACTAGAATAGATTCTTCTTGATCGATACCCGACAAATAAAACAAATCGTTATTTTGGGTAAACCCCATCATATCGTCTGCATTATTATGCTTAATATCGTTAGACGTTAAAACAGCAATGGTATTAGGTGCCATACTCTTGCTAAAACGTGCTCTATTATTTTTGAAAAGTGAATTTGAAATCTGTTTATATCGCATATATTTGGATTCTAAATTGATGAAAAGTATCCAAATTTAAGGTTATTTTTTTAGCTGAAATCGGTTTTCGGCATCCTCATTTTGATTCACCTGTTTTTGAAGCTTTTATACACCGAATTAAAACACACAAAAAAAGCAAAACACTTTATTTTATTTAGAAAATTCAGGAACTGCCACGTATATATAATCACCGTGAATACCCGTAAAATAATTTGAATAGCGTGCGTTCATTTTTAATCTATCAGATTCATTAGTCCACGCTTGAGAAATCAACTCTTCATTTTTAAGGAACATCAGATCTAAATCTGAATAAGACCGCACATAAAAAGCTTCAATAAATTCTGTTTTATCGGAACCCCAAGCGTGAATATTAGCATAGTACCCTTTTATGTATTCGTTCTTTTTAAAAATTTTATCTAGATATATTTTCTGAAGCGATTCGAACTCTGCATCTGGGCCATTTCCGTCTTTTGAAAAGTGACTTTTTCTAACATAAAGCAATAATTCTTTTTCGGGAGTCGCAAATTCTGTTAAAGGCTTTATTTGTGGAAGGGTCGCATAAATTTCATCGGAATGATAGAGTTTATAAAATTTAGACATATTCTTTAAAAAATCGTTGCGCTCAGCCTCATCTGGCCAAGCATCAAGTTCTAGTTCAGAATTTCTAATGGTAGACTTCTCTATATCGCTCCAAGAATTAAAAGATTGCACTAATAAGATTTCGCTACTATCATCTGAAAAACGGTGAAGATAATATGTAGATGATCTTATAAATTCATTTTTATCGGTAACCTTATCAAAGTACTCTTGTTCCCCCATTTTCCATGCATTCATATCTAAATCTTGACTAGAAAAATCCCAATAATGGTAGGTTACTGTTATATATTTGGGAGATTCCGATTGCGTTTTTTGTGCAACCACATTCAAAGAATACATACAACTAAAAAATACTAAACAACTAAGAAGACGATAAGATTTCATAACATAGTAGAATTAAAATTAATACAAAATTAGATAGCTCTACTGCTCATTTTGAGCAGTACAGCTTCTATTAATTTTAGTTCTACTTGGGAGGGCAGCAACCTAAGGTACTAAAAAACAACTATAATATTTCATTGATTTACAATTACTTAACAAAAACTACAAAGTATCTTTTAATTTTTTAGGCAAACCTTGAACCACCAAATCATAAGAATGATCTATAAGTTCTAACACTAAAGGCATTGGTAAGTCTCCTTGATTTAAATGCATGGTATTCCAGTGTTTTTTATTCATATGGAATCCAGGCCGAATACTATTATAAGTACCTCTTAGAGATTCTGCTTTTGTAGGGTCGCATTTTAAATTTATTGTAGGTTCTCCAGCTTCCCAACTTTTTAACGAAGTTAGCAGAAATATTTTATCTAATACTTTTAAAACAAGCGCATTATCATCGAACGGAAATGTTTCGGTAACCCCTTTCTTTTTTAAGCAGTAATCGTAAAGTTGCTCGATATTAATCATGACTCCGAAGATTTTCCTATATGTCCTAAATGCGTGTTATGAAAACTGTCTGTATATTTTAATCCGTAATCGAAGATACGATCAAAAGCGGCATGTCCAAACATAATAATTCCTGCCAATTGCAAGGCTTCTATTTGCCATATTGCACCCGCTATATAAAGCACAATGGCAACCCCTTTATGATGTAATATATTATATAGAAATGCACCTAATCGTGTGTTAAACACATAGCCCACAAAACCAGCATCGGGCAAGAAAAACAATACTAAATACCACCACCAATCAAAAGTTAAATTGGAAAATAAAAAAACAGACAACATCAACATTGCAATTTCTTCTAGCTTTAGTATAGTTTTCATAAGTGCTTGATTTTTTCAATGGTTTTATCTTCAATCTTTAAAGCTGAATAATCAAGCTCCCACTCTATGGTTTCAACAATTTTTTCTATCATTAAAATGGCTTGAAGTGCTTCTTTTCTTGCAGTTATCATTAAACCACTTTCTGGAATTTTATCCAAAATATGTTGTTTAGCTTCTTTATTTAATACCGTTAAATCTTCTGAAGCAAACTTATTAAACAAACCGTTTCTTATGTCGTAATATCTTAGATCTGGTTCTATAGATAAGACTTCGGGTTGCGGCATATATTCAATTACGATTTTTTTATTCAACGTATCTGTATGCATTTTTAATTTTGCAAAATCGTACCCTATATGAACCTTTGCATTAATTACAATTAATGCTTTACGCTTACTAGAGAACAATCCTAAAAAATGCTCTTTAATATTTTCGTGATGATAAATTTCGGCAAACTCCCCTTCTACCGTAATAAGTTTACAAACACTTTTAATTTTTTCTAAAAGTATGGTAGACTGTTTTTCGGTAAGGTCCTTTTTTTCCTTCTTTTTAAAAATGGTAAATCCCCAATATGTCGTTACAACACCAAGAAGCACCATTAATGAGTTTTCGAACATGCTTACAGAAATTAGTTAGTAATTACCTCGTATAAAATGGGTTTACTGGGCGTTGCATCATTTTCGAAAGGCGCAATTTGTAAATTCAGAAAATAGGTGCCGTCTTGCACAAAATTCTGAACATAAATTAACTCGGTAATTGTTGCATTTTTCCTCACCTTTCCTTGAGTATTCCAAAAGGCATGATGCGCTAGCAATTCGCCATCATCCTTTTCTTTATCTAAACTTGGTAAATCTACCAACAAATGCTCAACCCCTTTTTCTCTTAAATATATGGCAGCATCTTCTAGTAAATACGGCGGATTGGTATGCGAATATTGCATAGTCAATTTATCTACAGTATTCGGGATGGTTCTAATAACTACTGCTTTTCGTTTTTTATTTCCTAAAGCAAACTGAAGTTGTTTTTTAGAAATTACCAAATCTTCTCCTAATTTCTCTACTGCCACAGTAATGACCTCTGCTAAGAAGAAAAACTGTTTTAAATTTTCGTTAACCGAATTAAACTCTCGAGATACATACCCCACACATTCGGTGTGTGTACCATGCCCGTGTGGTGTAAATGAAACGGTGTTAAAATTAAACGCCGCACCATCGGAAACACGTGCTAAAAACCCTTCATCATCTTTAATTGGCTCTATTACTGGAGGCTCTACATAAAATGCCGAAACATTAGTACTAGACGCTCGTAAAGGAATAGAAATATCGATTGGTTTTGTTAAATCGATTTGATATTTTTTTGAATTTGTTTGAATGCTTGCAATCATAATAAATACTACATTTAAATCTTAAAAAGGTGGGACGCAATGCCGTCGCTTAAAAATTTACCTTTTGTACTAACTTTAAGATTATCACCATCAATATACAACAATTCTTCTTTTAAATATTTTTCTGATTGATTCAGTATATAAGATTTAAAATCGGAACCAAATACGGTCTCTACAGTTTGTAAAGACACGCCCCAAATGGTACGTAAACCCGTCATAACGTATTCGTTATATTTATCGTTAAGTGATAAAATTTCTACTTCACTAGGCAATTCTTTAAATTGAATGGCCATAATATATTTTGAATTATTAGCAATGTTCCAACTGCGAGATTCTCCGTTAAAAGAATGTGCCGAAGGCCCAATACCAATATATTTTTTGCCTTTCCAATAGGCTGAATTGTTTATACTAAAATAACCTGATTTACCAAAATTCGATAATTCGTAATGCTGAAAATTAGCCGCTTTTAATTCGTCGATTAACATATGAAACTGAGTCTCTGCATGCACCTCATCGACATCTTCAATCTTCCCTTTTTTTATTAATGATTCTAAGGCCGTTTTTGGCTCGACCGTTAGGGCGTAACTTGAAATATGCGGAATATTAAAATCTAAAACAGTTTGAATATTTTCTTGCCATTGCTCATGAGTTGCTCCTGGAATTCCGTAGATTAAATCGACCGAAATATTATCGAAATACTGAGTTGCCAAGTCTAAACACTGCTTTGCTTCTGTAGCATTATGTGCGCGATTCATCAGTTTTAAATCAGTTTCAAAAAACGATTGTACGCCAATACTTAGACGGTTTATTTTACTTTTAGCTAGCTCTAATATTTTAGTTTCCGATAAATCGTCTGGATTGGCTTCTAAAGTAATTTCAGGATTTTCAATCACTTTATAATTTAAAAATACAGCGTTTAAAATCTGATTAATCTCTTCTAGAGACAGCAAACTAGGCGTTCCGCCTCCAAAATATATAGTAGCAACTGTATCGTTTTCAAATTCAGATTTTCGTAATTCCAGTTCTACAATTAAAGCATCAATTAACTCATCCTTCTTTTTTAAGGATGTAGAAAAATGAAAATCGCAATAAAAACATGCTTGTTTACAAAATGGAATGTGGATGTAAATGCCAACACCTTCAACTAATTCTGTACGATTAGAATCTGTATTTAGTATCATTTTTTAATGCTATTTATTCTCGTTTTCGAGACTTTAGGAGCGGTAACACGCTTCTCGTTTTGCTTTACAAAAGCATCCCAACCGGTATAGTTCTTCCCAACTTCTACACGACCTTCATTATAAAAATGACACACTGCTGCGGCAAGTCCATCGGTAGAATCGAGATTTTTAGGAAGTGATTTTAATCCTAATACACTTTGAAGCATTCTAGCAACCTGTTCTTTACTGGCATTACCATTTCCGGTTATTGCCATCTTTATTTTCTTTGGCGAATATTCGGTAATTGGAACTTCGCGAGACAAACCTGCAGCCATGGCAACGCCTTGTGCACGCCCTAGTTTAAGCATACTTTGTACGTTCTTCCCGAAGAAAGGAGCTTCAATAGCTATTTCGTCTGGGTGATGCGTTTCGATAAGCTCGATAGTCCGCTCAAAAATGAGTTTAAGTTTTAAATAATGGTCATCGTATTTTTTTAAATCTAATTCATTTAATTGCAAAAAAGACATGGTTTTCCCCACAACTTTTATCAGTCCAAATCCCATAATTGTGGTTCCGGGGTCAATCCCTAAAATAATACGTTCTTTACTCATTAATTACAATAATAACATCCGCTCAAAGATAGGGAAATGCCAACTGTAAAGGTAACGATACTGCCATTAAAAGCTCCTAATCCATCTGTAAAAGGTGTATACACATCTGGTTCTGTAAACCCATGAACATAAGAAACATCGAACAATAAACTTGTATTTCTATTTAAAGCATATACCGCATTTGTTCCAATAATAGCATTAAAATAATTTTGATCTACATTTTTTAACCCACCTAAAGGCCTTACAAATGTATACCCAGGACCAGCATGAGCCAGAAGTTTAAAATCTGATTTATCTTTTATACCAACCAGTTTAGAATAATTGTATACCCCTTGAATATTTACGCGGGTATAATTAATTTTAAAGCTATCGTCTTCACCCTTTATACGATTAAACCCTAGATCTAATTTAGCACCAAGCTTTTCTGTAAACAGGTATTGAGCCCCTAAATTCACTGAAGGTATATTAAATCCTTTTCCCGAATACCCTTCGGAAAACCCACTGCTTAAGGCGTGATTACCACCAACACTAAATTCTAATCGCAGTACATCTTCATCTATTTGAGCAATCCCGTGGAAAGAAGTAAAGATTAATAAAATAACTAAGGCAGAAATGTATTTTTGTTTTTTTAATTTAGAAGACATCTTACAATAAAAGGTTTAATTTGCACTATGTACGCCAAGGCACTTACTTATAAATCGCATTCAGTTTTAATTTATCTGGTTAAGATAAGTATAATTGCCTTTAGTTTCTATTTTATCTATTCTAAACTAGCTGATAACGATGAGTTATCCTTCTCCCAATTTTGGACTATTTTAAATTCTGAAACAGGTTTCTCTTTACAATCCCTGCTACTTATTACGGTATTATCTTGTTTAAATTGGTTTTTTGAAATTTTAAAATGGAAGTATTTAGTAAGTACTTTTAAACGGATTTCTTTAAAACGCGCTACCGAACAAACTTTAGGCGCACATACGGCTTCTCTTTTTACGCCTAACCGTATTGGAGATTATGGTGCGAAGGCCTTATATTTCCCTTCCAATCTTAGAGCGAAAATAATGGGATTAAACGGACTTGGAAACTTCGCTCAAATGTGTGTCACCACCTTTTTTGGAAGTTTGGGTTTACTATTTTTTAGCAGTACATTTCCTATACATTTCGATTATAAAACACTGCATTGGTCACAATATTTAATTTTCGGACTCTTAGTAACAGCTCTAATAGTACTAGCAAAAACCTATTTAAAACCAGAAACATGGCTCTTAAAAATTAAACGCTTTTTATCGGCTATTTCTCTTAGTTTACTGATGAAAACACTTTTATTTTCTACCCTAAGATATTTTATTTTTTCATTTCAATTTTACCTATTACTGCAATTATTTCAAGTAGATTTAAGTTATCTAAACACCATGATGGCCCTGTCCAGCATGTATCTTTTAGCTTCAATTCTCCCAAGTGTTTTTGTTTTTGATGTGATTTTAAAAGGTAGTATTGCAGTGTATTTATTTTCGTTTTTCGACATTAATGGAACTATTATATTAAGTTGCATTACACTTATGTGGATTTTAAACGTGGTTTTACCAAGTTTTTTTGGAAGTTATTTTGTTATGCGTTTTAAACTTCCAAAATCTTAACATATGATAATTTTTAGTCTAATCACATTAACATTATACACCTTTTTAATTGGGAGTTTGTATTGGGGATTTACAAAAGTTAAGACGTTTAAACCTCATACGCATTCTAATGAAACCAGTTTCTCTATTGTTATCCCCTTTAGGAATGAAGCCAAACATTTACCTGAATTATTACAATCTATTTCTGAATTAGATTACTCTAAAAATCATTTTGAAATTATTCTTATAAATGATGGGTCTGAAGATATTTCCGAAAGTATTGTTAACCATTTTACACAAACACATCGTGAGTTACAAATTACATTACTCCAAAATAAACGCCACTCTAACTCGCCTAAAAAAGACGCAATTAGCTTAGCGATTTCTCATGCTCAATTCAGCTGGATATTAACTACCGATGCCGATTGTGTACTGCCTAAAACGTGGCTAAACACCTTTAATGCTTTTATTCAAGGGCATCCGGATTGTCAATTAATCGTGGCTCCTGTTACCTATTTTACAACGTCTAAATTTTTAACTATTTTTCAGTGGTTTGATGTAATGAGTTTACAGGGAGCAACTGTTGGTGGATTCGGCATCAACACACCTTTTCTATGTAATGGTGCTAATTTGGGGTACACAAAACAAGGTTTTTACAAGGTAAACGGATTTGCAGAAAATGATTCTATTGCAAGCGGTGACGATATTTTTTTACTTGAAAAAATCAGTAAAGCGCAACCTGAAAGCGTTAAGTATTTAAAATCGATTGATGCCGTAATTTACACGCATGCGCAACCTACATTAGGCGATTTAATTAGTCAGCGTAAACGTTGGGCATCTAAAACAAAAGCCTATAAAAATACATTTAGTCAGATTACAGGGCTCTTGGTTTTAAGCATGAATGCTTTATGGATTTGCTTATTTATATTTATGTGTTTTGAAGATTTTTCACCTATATATTTTACAATTATTTGCCTCGTAAAATTTCATATCGACTTTATGCTTATCTATAAAAGCGCGGTATTTTTTAATCAGAAAAAACATTTAAAATGGTATCCAGTAGTTGCTATTTTATATCCTATATTTTGCTCGTATGTAGCAGTTGCATCGCTATTTACATCGTACACTTGGAAAGACAGACAGTTTGCGAAATAACTCGACTAATTCACTTTTATAATAATTGGAAGCGTAAATTCTGAATTCACTTTTTGTCCGCGTTTTATAGCGGGCTCGATAGCTGGCAAACTATCCAAACTAGAGGTGACTAAAAATTTAATATTCGGAATTTCGGCTTGAGTAAGAGAGTCAACTTTAAAGTTTAGCAGACTTAACTCACCGGAATCTGAAATTTTAAACTGAATAAGCAACGTATCTAACACATCGCGGTTTACAATAATTCGCTCAGCTTCTAATCGATTTAAAATAGTAGTAGCTAATGTTTGCTCGAAACATAGTTTACGGTCTTGCTGCGATCCTGATGTTTGGCAAGAAATAAAGGTAGGATATTCGTCGATTTCATTCCATTTAAACGATTGTAATTCTTCATTTAAAATGGCTTCGGTAGATGTTTTTTTCACCTTTAAATCGTCGCAAGCGCAGACTAATAGTAATGCAAGTATAAATACGAAATGCTTCATAGTTTAAGATGAAAATCGAAAATACAATATTTTTAGTATTTAACACTTTTTCCGAACCAATTCTTAAATTAAATTGATTAAAGTCGATTCTATTTCCCTTAAAACAAAAAAACCGAAGTGATTAGCTTCAGTTTTGTTCGATATAATCTTAAAATGACTACTCTTTAATTTCAAACACTATTGGTAAAGAATATGGTACAGTAACAGCTATTCCCTTTTGTTCTCCTGGTATCATTTTAGGTAATTCATTAATTACTCGAATAGCCTCCTCTTCTAATTTAGGGTGAGGCGCTCTTGCCCTTACACCTGTAATGTTTCCACTTTTGTCAATTTTAAACAATACATTAATGCGTTGTCTTCCTGAAAGTCCTAATGTTGTTGCTAAATCTATATTATAATTTTGCCCTACAAATTTAGAAATTTCACCAGAAAAGCAACCTTTTTGTTCCGCCGCAGGTAAATCTTCGCATCCTGGAAATATAGGTACTTGCTCTACAACGCTATAAGGCACTTCTATATCATCATCTATTACAGAATCCTCTTCTATTATTTTAATTTTTACATTCGGATTTTCCTCCATAATCTTATCTATTTTTTCCTGAATCTTATCTTTACTTGTTTGAATTTCGGTAGATTCAGAATTGTCAGCCTCTTTATCACAAGACGTATACAATAGCATTGCAAAAACCATAGGAATAAGCATGGCATACTTTAATAAATGAATTTGTTTTGATTTCGATTTTGTTAACATAATGATTCGTTTTTTGATTAATGATTGTTTAAAAAATGGATTGATGAATGAAATATGATTGACATCGAAAACTTGACTTAACAAGTTCTGATAGTAGGTCACTTTATCTTGTTGTTTCACAACTAAAGCATCGGCAATATATTCGTGAAGTGTAACCATTCTGTTTTGGTACATATACACTAACGGATTAAACCAAAATAGGATTCGAAGAAGTTCGAAAAACAATAAATCGGCACTGTGTTTCTGACTTTTATGAACACATTCGTGAGCCAAAATAGTTTGATAATTTTTAGGATTTATGGCATCGCCTAAAAAGACATAATTAAAAAATGAAAATGCTGCAGAACTGTTTTTTAAGGTGATAATAGTAAGTCCGCTTGCAGTATTCTTTTCACTTATGTTGATTGTTTTAAAGAGCTTAAACATTTTGAAAATAAATATAAAAGCGGACACATAAATACCAACATATAATATGAATTCCCACGACCAAAACGAACTGCTATTTTTAAGGTAAACCGTCGGTAATAACTGTGTCTGTACAGTTGATGCATCTGGATTTAAGATTACGGCTGGCAATTGCACAATATAGTTTTGAGGCAAAACATTTCTAAAAGCTTCAATTTTAATTAAAGGCAATACTAATGAAGCAATTGGTGTAAATAATAAGTAGAACCGGTTCCAATTAAAGAAGGTTTCACGTTTTAAAAATAAATCGTACACCATTAAAAAAAACAACTGGAACGCTATGGTTTGTAGGATGTAGTGTAACATAATTATTTATTTTTTTCAATTTCCTTCATCATGGCTTCCAAATCATTTAAACTCACATCGTTTTTCTTCACGAAAAATGAGACTAAACTTTTAAACGACCCTTGAAAATAATTATCTACCAACGTGTTTAACGATTGGTTACTATAGTCTTGTTTAGAGACTAACGGAAAATAAATATGTCCCTTACCCTGCTTTTCATAATCTACAAAGCCTTTACTTTCTAAAATACGTACTATGGTAGATATTGTATTGTAAGCTGGTTTTGGTTCTGGTAATTCTTCAATTATAGCTTTTACATTGCCTTGTTCTAACTGCCAAAGCACTTGCATAATTTCTTCTTCTGCTTTTGTTAACGCCTTCATTTAACTAAGTTTTTAGTTTAACCTTGAAACAAATATAACTAAATATTTAGTTTGAACTAATTTTTTAGTTACAAAAACAATAAATTAAATATGTAACTTCGCTAAAACTTAAAATATTACAAATGGATATCTTACTTATTATACTCGGTTTTATATGTATGATTGTTGGGCTTTTGGGTAGTTTTTTACCCGTATTACCGGGGCCTCCAATATCTTGGGTAGGTTTGTTATTGTTGTACTTAACCAAAACCATTCCCAACGATTGGACCTTTTTAGGGATTACTTTACTTATAGCAATTGTAATTGTAATTTTAGATTACGCCATTCCAGCCATGGGGACCAAGAAATTTGGAGGTAGTAAATATGGTGTAATTGGTACGACTATTGGACTTGTGGTTTCTATGATTTTTCCTGTTTTAGGATTTCTCGGAATTATAATTTGGCCTTTCGTTGGTGCCTTTATTGGAGAAATGATGTATAAAGCCAATCATAAAACAGCTGCAAAAGCTGCTTTTGGTTCTTTTTTAGGTTTTGTAACAGGTACGCTTTTAAAATTTATAATTGCCGTGGTATACTTCGGATTATTTATTCGTTTGTTTTGGCAGTATAAGGAAGGATTTATATAACATAAAAAAAGCCTTATAATGAGGGTTATAAGGCTTGATACTAATTTTGCTATTATCAACAATTAATTTCTTTTGGAATATTTCCTAACAAGTTGATACCTATTTATCAAAGATAAGGAGTCTTTTTAAGTTTTTATTGCGGGAAAACCGTACTTTTTGCACTTTTTTTAAAGTATTTAGCAATTTCTTTAAATAAATCCTAAATTCTTAGCTTCAATAATTAAAGATTCGTCTTGCCCATCTTCAATACCGAATAATAACTTTAATTGCTTTTTACGTTTTTCGACACCACTTAAAGATAAATCGATATGCTCTGCAAGGTTTTTAGTTTTAACACCTTGAGATAGTAAATATAGAATTCGACGATTTTTATCGTCTAAATAAATATCACTAATTATAGTTTGCTTTAAGTACTTACTTACAGTTCCGCTGTAAAATGGCGGATTATTTAAGATGGCCTGAAATGCACTTGCTAATTCTCTGGATGTTAAGTCGCTTTTAATTAGGAAACCTTCTGGCTTTAACTCTTCAACAATATTATGAATACGATACGTTTCGTTAAACATAGTAAGAATTACAATCTTGGCTTCTGGTAAAATTTTTCTTGCATATCTAGCAAGGTCTTGGCCGCTGGTAAATTTTCCATCTGATGATGGTGGTATTTTTATATCAATAAATAAAACATCGAAATGCTCTCCTCTACTAATGCTACGATGCATGGCCGTAATCGACTCATCGCAATTATTAGCGGTTTGCATAATTAGTTCTTGATTTGGTTTTTTAGTAGATAACAATGTATTTTGATAGCCTTCAATAATCATTGGATGATCGTCGGTCATTAAAATTCTAATAGTCTCTTTCATTTATTATCTTTATTTAGTTGTTTAGAGGGGTTCTAATTGAAATTTTGGTCCCCTCGTTTATATTCGATTTTACAGTTAAAAATCCTTCAATTTCATTTACTCTAGACGACATGTTTTTTAAGCCTATTCCTTTCTTCGATTTTGAGAGATCAAAACCTACGCCATTATCGCAAATGTCTAAACAAATATCATCATCTTTTTTATAAAAATCAATAGTTATATAATCTGCTTTGGCATGTTTATAGGTGTTTTGAAGCGCTTCTTGAATAATTCTATAAAAATGAATTTTGGTTTTATTTGAAATATCTTCCCAATTAATATTATCTTCATATTTCAAGTCACATTTTATGTCGTAAGCTATAGATTGCTTTTCTAAAAGTGTTTTTACAATATCGATATATCCAGAGTTCGATACAAAGTCTGTGTTTAAGTCGTGAGAAACTTTTCTAATTTCTGCCTCAATAGATTTTAATTCATCAATATAGTTACTTCGTGTTTCTATAGCATCGTTAGTTTTACTTGCGTTTAAGCTATCTAAACTTAATCGCGTTCCAAAAAGGCGGCCTAAAATACCATCGTGTAATTCTTCAGAGATTCTACGTTTTTCTAGCGTTCGAGCTTCATCGACCTTATCTTGTTGAGATAGCATAAGGTTGTATATTTCCTCATTAGCTTGTTGCTGGCGCTGTTTAAATTGTAATGATTTATTTTTATTTCGTTGAGATATAATGACAATTATTAAAAATGAAGTTAATAATAACCCTACAGACAGCAACATGAACGAGAGTCGTTCTTGGGTGATTTTTTTATTTTTAAGTTCTATTTCTTTAGTCTCGTATCTAATTCTAGCGAATTTATTACGAACATTACGTTCACTTTTTTGAAGGCTATCGTTTAAATGAATGTAATCCTTGTAATGCTTAACCGCGATACTGTCTACTTCTATTCGTGACAACAATAATAAAGACTCTAAAAAATCATCGTTATGATAATCCTTCGAAAGTTCCTTAGCATTATAGGCATAATATCTAGCTGAATCCATTTGTTTTCTATCATTATAAAATTCAGCTAAATGCTGATTAATCATAATCGAATTGTAGGAGGAGTTAATAGAATCACAAATGTGCAAAGCTTCTAAATACAACTTTAGAACCTGATCTTCATCATTATTAAGGTATTGTGTATGGGCATAGTTGTCCAACACGAGTGCATAAATATCGGGTCTCTTTTTTTTAAGAGATTTATTACTTAGAATATCTTCATAATAATTTAAAGCGATGCTGTAAGCACCTGAATTTTTATATGCTAAAGCTAAATTATTCTTGGAGTTGTTAATGGTTTCGCTATTATCACCCTTTAAACTTCGTTTTAACTCTAACGATTTATTATGATAATTAATAGCATCATCAAATTGCTCTAGCTGATCAAAAACGAGTCCTAAATTATTATATAAATACGCTTTTTTACGAGTAACCTGTTCAGAATCGGGTAGATTATCTAAAAGCGTTATTCCTTCTACAGAGGTCACTTCACTCCCTATAAAATCTTTTTCATTTTTTTGGATTACAGCAATTCCTAATAAAGTTGAGGCTGTATTATAATCATCGTTTAAAGCTCTATAAATTTTCTCGGCTTTGTGAAAGTAATTATATGCACTATCTACAGATCGTTTAAAATAATAATTAGCAATATTATGATTGACCGTCGCCATCGACAAAGAATCACCAAGACGTTTTGCTTCTCTTAAATTTTTATGACTAGTAGATAAAAACAAATCGTAAATACCTCGCTCTTCATATAATCTAGCTATTTGTATGGTACTAATTAGACTTAATGAATCTAATTTTAATTGGTTAGAATATTGTTGCGCTTGTTTTGCAAATAAGAACCTACTTTCAAAACTAAACTCTGTTGGGTTGGTCGACTTTAGAAGTAAGTTTTCAATACTATCACTAGTTTTATTTTGAGCAATTATTTCTACATTATAAATGCAAAAATACAACACAAAAAATATTAAAATTTTAAAAAAACTATTCAAGATTTAGTGTATCAATTTCATCAAATGTATTTATATTTTTTGAATATTACATACAATATATACATTCAATAAAAGATAAAATTTTATTCAACTGCTATATTTCGTCTATTCCTCCTCCTGTTAGTACTCCTGATTCTACCTGGTCTGGTGAGACTAGCATGTCGTCATCCATTTCTTCGTTTACACATGCAGTTAATGATCCAAATAATACAAGGGCTAAGGCTGTAAGTTTTAATGTTTTCATAGTGATAAAGGTGTTAGGGGGATTTTAAAAATTAGTTATCTAGTGATATTATCTTTTATATTTCGTCTATTCCTCCTCCGGTTAGAACTCCTGATTCAACGTGGTCTGGTGAAACTAGCATGTCGTCATCCATTTCTTCATTTACACAAGCGGTTAATGATCCAAATAATACAAGGGCTAAGGCTGTAAGTTTTAATGTTTTCATAATGATAAAGGTGTTAGGGTGATTTTTAAAAATTAGTTATCTAGTGATATTATCTTTTATATTTCGTCTATTCCTCCTCCGGTTAGAACTCCTGATTCAACGTGCTCTGGTGAAACTAGCATGTCGTCATCCATTTCTTCATTTACACAAGCGGTTAATGATCCAAATAATACAAGGGCTAAGGCTGTAAGTTTTAATGTTTTCATAATGATAAAGGTGTTAGAGTGATTTTTAAAAATTAGTTATCTAGTGATATTATCTTTTATATTTCGTCTATTCCTCCTCCGGTTAGAACTCCTGATTCAACGTGCTCTGGTGAAACTAGCATGTCGTCATCCATTTCTTCATTTACACAAGCGGTTAATAATCCAAATAATACAAGGGCTAAGGCTGTAAGTTTAATGTTTTCATAATGATAAAGGTGTTAGAGTGATTTTT
>NZ_HG315671.1:4051506-4228350 GCF_000723205.1 Formosa agariphila KMM 3901
TACCTGTTTTAGTACAGGCAACTCACAATAGACCTCAATTTGAAGATGAAGATTACGATTTACCTTATAAACTACCTAAGTTGTTAACTGATGCTGGTATTTTAGTAGGCATTCAAAACGCTTCTGCAGACAACTTCCAAACCCGAAATTTACCATTTTACGCTGGACAGGTTGCCGGACAAGGCTTAGATAAAGAAATGGCTCTATCCCTAATTACAGGTAATACAGCAAAAATTTTAGGGATAGACGACAAATACGGCACCTTAGAGGTTGGAAAAAGCGCTACTTTATTTATTTCTGAAGGAGACGCCTTAGATATGAGAACGAACCAACTAATAAAAGCATTTATAGATGGTCGAGACATTTCTTTAGAAACACATCAAACCGAACTATGGAAACGTTATATGGAAAAATATAACGCAGAATAAAAATTTATAAACAAATTATATAGTAAGAGTGAGACATGGTCTCACTCTTTTTTTTTAAACATATACCTCTTTTAATCACCAGAGAAAATAAGAGTTTACAGCATTAAAACATGACACATAACAGAAATTAACTCAATTCTATTCTAAATTACCCCTACAATCTATTTAATGCGAATCTGCTGGTAAAATAGTATATAAACTAGCCAAAATCGATGTTTTAGAACGTCTTATAACTACCTATCTTTGAATATGTTAATCGATAAAATAAATGAAATTATGAAAAAAGTAATGACACTTAGTATGTGCTTACTAGTAACGCTTACTAGTTTAGCATCAGGTTTAGAACACAACATGTCATCAAATTTTGATGATAAGGAAATTACATTAACATTAAACAATGTAAAAGAAGGACAGAATTTATCTATTAAAGATAATTATGGTTTTGTACTATATAAGAAGGTATTTGAAAAATCTGGAAATGCAAATCAAAAGTTCGACTTATCGGCTTTACCAAACGGAACATATTATTTCGAGCATGAAAAAGATTACGAAATTAAAGTTATACCGTTTCATGTAAAATCTGGTGAGGTAACTTACGACACTGTAAACGAAAAAATTATTCACAAGCCTGTAGTACGTTTAACAGACAACAAAGTTTACTTATCTAAATTAGAATTAGATAAAGAAGATGTAGCCGTTTCATTATACTATGCAGACGATTATAATGAGTTTAAAGTTGTGCATACTGAAAATTTTGAAGACACTGCTAATATTCAAAGAGTATATAGTTTATCTAAAAAGAATTCAGGAAATTATAAAATGATTATCAATGCAAACGGAAGAGAATATATCGAATACTTTAGCATGTAAAGTAAACATCCTTTTAAACATTAATTAGAGTGAACTTATTATATAGGTTCACTCTTTTTTATGCCTTTATTTTGAAGCTTATTCACACCAGAAGCTGCATTCATAATATCATCTAAAAAAAATTATTGGAGAGGTAGCGAAACAATTTATACCAATAAAAATCTAATACGATTAAGATTATAGTATAGCAGAACAGATGAGCTTATTATTTAAAATTTAGTGTAAGAAAAACGACCTTATAACATTAAACTAATATTCATTTAATCTTATGGTTAATTTTGCGAACCTTCATAAAAAAGACCATACACTTCAAGCCTTGTTATATCTAAGATTATCTTAATTATATACCAAATTACCCCAAACATTTCATAACTCTAATTTAACGGTTAAAATAGAATATAAAGTAGCCAATATCGATGTTTTAAAACACGACCTACCACGCTATCTTTGAGTAAGTTAATCGCTAAAAAATTTGAATTATGAAAAAAGTAATCACACACAGTATTTGCATGTTAGTCATGATTACTAACATCGCAACAAGTTTCGCTAGTAACCTTTCTATTTTAAATGAAGAAAGAGATCGCATGGAAATTACGTTAACTCTAGATTATGTAAAAGCAGGACAGCAATTATCTATAAAAGATATAAACGGATTAGTACTTTATAATAAAATCATTGAAAAAGAAGGCATTTTCAGTAACAGGTTTGACTTAACAGCTTTGCCGAATGGAAGGTATTTTTTCGAACATGAAAAAGATTATCAAATTAAAATTATACCGTTCGATGTCTCGTCTAACAAAGTAACATTCGATACAACATGTGAACAAGTTATCTTTAAACCGGTATTACATGTTAAAGACAATTTATTATACGTTTCTAAATTAGATTTAAATCGAGAAGATATAAACATCGCTATTTTTCATGATGGTAACTCTAACAGTGGTGACTACAATTTAGTACACGCCGAAAATTTTACAAATACCATGAAATTAGAGCGTATTTATAGCCTAACTAACACTAGAAAAGGAAACTACAAAGTTGTTGTTAATGCAAACAACAGAGAATACATCGAATATTTTTCAATCTAAACCATCTAAACCCTATAATTAACCAACCTAAAAAGAGTGAGCACTAAGTGTTCACTCTTTTTTTATGTTTATTTTCCAGTAAATTCGGCTTTTCGTTTTTCTAAAAAGGCTGTTGTTCCTTCTTTAAAATCTTCGGTTCCGAAACATTTACCAAATCCTTTTATTTCTTTTTTATAACCGTTAACTCCAGATTTAAATCCAGCATTTACAGATTTAATTGCTTCACCAATAGCTTTTGGTGAATTCTTCTTGATTTTATTAGCAATGCCAACACAAAACTCTAACAACTCTTCCTGTGGAACGACGTAATTTACCAGACCGTAACTTAAAGCCTGTTCCGAATTAATCATTCCAGCTGTCATAATCATTTCCATAGCCCGCCCTTTACCCACAATTTGTGGTAAACGTTGTGTACCACCATATCCCGGTATAACTCCTAAAGACACTTCTGGCAGCCCCATTTTAGCATTATCACTAGCCACTCTAAAATGACATGCCATAGCTAGTTCTAATCCGCCACCTAAAGCAAAACCATTTACAGCCGCAATAACTGGTGTCGATAAATCTTGTACAAAATTGAATAACAATTCCTGTCCTTTTTCTGCTAGTTTAGCACCTTTAGCAACATCGAAATTAGAAAATTCACTAATATCTGCTCCTGCAACAAAAGCTTTTTCTCCGCTTCCTGTAATTATAATTACGCGTGTTTCAATGTCTTTGTCGGCCGCTTTAAACGCTTTATGCAACTCTTTTATAGTATCTATATTTAATGCATTAAGTTTTTTCGGTCTATTAATGGTAATTGTCGTGATACCACCTTGAAATTCTGATAAAATATTAAAAATCATAATTTATGTTTTAGGAAAGGTAACAATAAATGTAGTGCCTTTATTTAGTTGTGTCATAAAAGTAATGTTACCATTATAAGATTCAACTATATTTTTTACCATAGCTAAACCAAGACCGGTGCCACTAGATTTTGTTGTAAACTTAGGTTCGAACACCTTCGTTTCATTCTTTTCTTCAATTCCAATTCCGTTATCAGATACCGTTATCTTTACAACATTATCATGCAAAGATACATGTGCTACTATTTTAGGAACACGATCTTCTGGAATGGCTTGAATAGCATTTTTAACCAGATTAGTAACAATTCTTATCAATTGCGTTTTATCGAATGTTGCAATAATTTCTTCCCGTTCGGCAAGAAAAACAATATAGTCTTTATTAAAAATATCTAAAGCAAGTCGAACAGTATTTACCACATTAAGCGTTTCGTTTTACTGAGCTGGCATATTTGCAAAATTAGAGAATGCCGATGCTATAGACGACATGGTATCGATTTGCTGAATTAACGTTTCGGAATACTCTTCTACTTTTTGATGAATATTAGGATCGTCTGGACTAAACTTACGTTGAAAATTCTGAACACTTAATCGCATAGGTGTCAACGGATTTTTAATTTCGTGTGCGACTTGTTTTGCCATTTCACGCCAAGCTTCTTCACGCTCACTTTTTGCTAATTGCTGTGCGCTATCTTCCAATTGGTCAATCATACTATTATACGATTGCACTAAAGTAGAAATTTCTTCACTAGCATCTTCAACCTCAATACGGGCATTACGTTTTTCTAAAGTAGTTGAGTTAATTTTATCGCTAATAGTCTTAATCGATTTGGTAATATAATTTGCCAAAAAGAAGGCTATGGCCGAAGCAAGCACTAGCATAAATAAATATGCATAACTAATACGCTCTAAAAATTCGTCTAATTCTTTAGCTAAAAAATCGTCATCTTCAAGATATGGTAAATTTAAAATGGCCAACGGTTTAAATTTATTATCCGTGATATAGGAATACGATGATTGAAACACAACATGATTCTCATTTCGCTGTTCTACATAGGTATGTTTTGCTGTATTAGACAGTGCAT
Source organism: Formosa agariphila KMM 3901 (assembly GCF_000723205.1). Lineage (NCBI taxonomy): Bacteria > Pseudomonadati > Bacteroidota > Flavobacteriia > Flavobacteriales > Flavobacteriaceae > Formosa > Formosa agariphila. Next base: position 4,055,823 of record NZ_HG315671.1, read on the forward strand.
TTAAAACATTTGCCTTAATACATTTTGGCACAGAATCTTGTGCGAATCCGGCACGAGAAGAAGTTAAAATAGATCCATCTAAATCGTAAATATTAATTTCTAAGTTATGAATATTCGCAATTTCGTAAATCTTATCTTTAAAAATGTAAGGGATTTTTTCAGTTTTAACCTCGAAAGAAGTCTGTTTGATTACAAAATTAATATGTGCTTTTATATTCTTTTCTTTACGCTCTAAGCGTTGCTGGTGGTAATCGATAGCTTCTTCTCCATATTGATAAATGGCAACACCTACAATTAAAATTGAAGCCAATACCACTACAAATAACATAGCGATAAAAATACGGAGCCGTAAAGAAATTTTTTTAAGTTTCATGAATTAGTATGCCCTCAATAATCAAGCCAATGATCTAGGCATTGGGGTTTTTAGCACGAATACGTTTATAAACCTTAAAACCTAACATAATTAGTACACCCAACACAAAGATTCCGACGATACCAAAGATCCAATCGAAACTACTTTTTAAGATTACCAAAAACACAACGGCAAAAAGTATAAAGGTCGCTCCTTCGTTCCATAGCCTCATATAACTAGAGGTTTTTCTAACATCATCGCGTTGTAATTGTTTAAAATACTGATGTGTTTTTAAATGATAACCAATTAATAAAACCACAAATCCCAATTTTACATGCATCCATGGTTGTAGCAACCATTCAGGCATAAGAATAAGTAACCAAATTGCAAAAATTGTAGCTAAAATAGCAGATGGCCAAGTAATAATATACCACAAGCGCTTCGTCATTAACTTTAATTGTTCGCCCAAAATTTCTTTATCCGGAGACGGTTTATGAAAAGATTCTATTTGATATACAAACAATCGTGGAATATAAAAAAGACCTGCAAACCAGGTGATAACAAAAATAAGATGAAGCGATTTTATATAGTTGTAATATTCCATATTTATATGTTAAGCCGTCTTTGTACTTCTTTTAACTAAATCTGTTTTAATTTCACGGTTTAAAAAATAACCTGTGACGATGGTCGATAACACATCGGAAATTGGAAACGACATCCAAACACCTAATTCTCCAAAAAACTTCGGTAAAATTAAAATTAAAGGAATAAAGAAAAAACCTTGACGCGTTAATGTTAGTAATAATGCAGGCTTAGCTTTACCAATGGCCTGAAAATAGGCTGCTCCTATTAATTGCAACGCAATAATTGGGGTGGCGGCAAAAACCCAACGCATAGCAGATGGTGTTTGCTTTAACACTTCGGGATCCTGTGTAAACATTTTTGTGATGGTTTCTGGAAAAGCCATGAGTAAAATAAAAACTATAGTTGCTAGAATCGCTGCATATTTAATAGCTGTATAAATAGATTCACGAACACGATCGTATTGTTCGGCACCATAATTATACCCAGCAATAGGCAAGAATCCTTGTGTGACTCCAAATACAGGAAATAAAGCAAACATAAGCATACGCCCAACAATGGCATAAGCAGTAACAGACACTTCTCCTCCTAAATGGAATAATATGTTATTCATAAATAAATAAGTAACACTTACAACCGCTTGACGGGCTAACGTTACAAAACCAAGTGATCCTATTTCAGAAATAGTTTCCCATTTTAATCGTAAGTACGACCAGTCGATTTTTAAAGTAGAATTATCTGAAAAGAAATACCATAGCACAAACACAAATCCAATAAAATTTGAACCTGTTGTTGCCCAAGCCGCTCCAGCCATTCCCATATCTAGCGTATGGATGAATATATAATCGAAAATAAGATTCCCTACAGAAGGAATCATCATAGAGTACATTGCAAATTTAGGATTCCCCTCTGCACGCATAACATTGTTACCCATCATAGAAAACCCTAAGAAAGGAACCCCATACATAACAATATTATAATACGTTTTAGCGGGCTCAAAAATATCGCCTTTACCACCAAAGGCTGAAATAATTTCGTCATTAAAAAATAACCCCAAGGTTACAAAAGAAGTGATAAGTATGAGCGTTAAGGTAATCTGGTTTCCAAAAACATCTAAAGCTTTTTCTTTATTATTAGCTCCTAACGCTCTAGAAATAATAGATGACCCACCTATACCAATAGACATCCCTAAGGCTGCTATAAAAAAGGATACAGGCAAAACCACATTTATGGCTGCAATTGCAATAGAGCCAATCCAGTTTCCAACGAAAATAGTATCTACAAGTACATTTAGGGACATGACTAAAATCCCAATAGATGCAGGTACAGACTGCTTAATTAAAAGTTGACTAATGGGTTTTGTTCCTAAATCTACAGATACTTTTTCTCTCATACTTATGCAATAATAACCTTATTTAGCCCAATTGTTTATCCATTTCCCTAACAACGCAGACCAAGAATCGTCATCGTTTAAACAAGGTACTGTGGTAAATTCTTTTCCGCCTACTTCATGAAAAAGTTCTTGACCTTCCATTGCAATTTCTTCTAATGTCTCCAAACAATCGCTAACAAAAGCAGGTGTTATTATTGCCATATTTTTAACTCCAGCTAATCCCAATCTTTCAATGGTTCTATCTGTATACGGTTGTAACCACGGATCAAACCCTAATCTAGATTGAAACGAGGTTGAAAATGCTCCTTCTTCTAAACCAAGTTTTTCTGCAACCAATCGCGTAACCTCTAAACATTGGTGTTTATAACAAAATTCGTGTGCTTTAGACGGGGTTACACAACAAGACCCATCTATTTTACAATGCGATTTTGTAACGTCACTTTTTCTAATGTGTCGCTCTGGAATACCATGATAAGAAAACAATATATGATCGTATGTTTTTCCACCAAGATGACGCTTTACAGAGTCACTTAACACTTCAATATAATCTGGTTTATTATAGAAAGCAGGTAAATGATCTATTTTAACATTCGGAAAATGTTCTTGGCGTAGCTCTTCAGTTAAAACTAAAATAGTTTCTGTAGTTGCCATAGCAAATTGAGGGTACAATGGAATTAAGAAAACCTCATCTACACCTTGATCTACCAACTCCTGAATTCCCTTTTTAATGGTCATAGAACCATAACGCATAGCTAATGCTACAGGATAATCTACTTCCTTTTGCACTTTAGCTTTAAGGCGTTCCGAAATCACTATTAATGGAGACCCTTCGTCCCACCATATTTTTTTATATGCAGCAGCAGAAGCTTTTGGTCGTGTTTTTAAAATTATACCTTTTACTAGTGCTGTTCTAGCTATTAGAGGAATATCTATAACACGTTCGTCCATTAGAAACTCTCCTAAATATTTTTTTACATCCTGCGGACTAGGACTCTCTGGAGAGCCTAAGTTAACAAGTAAAACTCCTTTTTTCATTTTACAAAAGTACAATAGAAATTACGATCCTACCACATTCTAATCATAGTATTATCTTATCAACTATTCAATCAAATTGATTATTAGGACTCTTGTATATCAAAAAAATTACATACTCTTAATTCTATTTTTTTCTTGCTGATGATGTATCGAACGGTCTTCATTAGCATTACAATCTTGAAAAATGCCACAAGATTTACCTAATCGTACTAACGATTTAGTATTCGAATCTTTCGACCAAGCTTCTATTTCTGGAGATAAATATGTCATAACAATCAACTTTTTTACATCTGTAAAACTAAAGGAAGAAGTTTATTACAGCGTTAAGACGATGTTACATACGGAATAAGAAATGATAGGACAACACGTTTAAAATTCTTAATAAGATAACATGCACCACATGATACATTATAATCTTATAACTCTGAATTAAAAATTAGATGATTGAAAAATTACACTTCGTAATTTAATACCCTTATTGTTTTTTAGATGAAGATTCTTTTTGCTGTTTCTTAACGGGAATAACTTCGTTTGCATTACAATCCTGAAAAATGCCACAAGACACTCCGGGTCTTACTAACGATTTTGATTCAGATTGTTTCGACCAAGCTTCTATTTCTGGAGATAAATATGTCATACTAAAAGATTTAAGACATCTTAAATATAGTGAATAAAATTAGTCTAAACAATACCGTATGCCTCCTAAAAGATGCATTCTAAAGTTTGGGTCTGAATAAGCCTCAATGGTATGACCGAGCCCCGTATAAAACGAACGTCCGCCATCAAATTCCTGACACCACGCTATAGGATGATAATCCCCATTTTCTCCACCTGCATAAGAGGTTTCATCTAGCATAATAAGCGGATTTATAGCGTCGCTTATGTTTTTAAAATTATACCATTCATCAAAATGTTTCCAATTGGCATCTAAATGTTGTGTTGCTTCATGATTGGTGTTCACAATCTTTAAATTTGCCTGAGATTGCTCTGGATGACTAATAAAATATGCACCAACAAGCTTACCATACCATGGCCAGTCGTACTCGGTATCTGTAGCAGAATGCACACCTAGAAAACTTCCTCCATTATTAATAAATGCTTTAAAAGCGTCTTGTTGTTTTTCATTTAAAACATTACCCGTAGTATTTAAAAAGATTACAAGTTTATATCTCAATAAATTTTCTGAGTTAAATACCTCTGAATTTTCTGTATGTGTAATCGCAAAACCATGTTCTGTACCCAATGCTGTTAATGTTTTTACACCAACTTCAATAGATTTATGCCTAAATCCTTCTGTTTTAGAGAACACCAACACTTGATCTATATTCTGAGCAACAACAGAACCACAAGAAAACAGCAAAACGATTAATAATTTCATACCTAATTAATTGATTGTAAATATTTTTTTGGAGTAGTTCCGTACTTCTTCTTAAAGGCAGCAATAAAGTGACTTGAAGTACTATAGCCCACTTTTAACCCCACTTCATTTACATTAAAACCTCCTGTTTCTAGCAGCTTTCTAGCTTCTTCCATTTTATAGTCGAATAAAAAACTAAAAACCGAATCTCCATAAATTTGTTTAAATCCTTCTTTAAGTTTCTTAAGACTTAAACCAATCTCGTCTGCCAATTCCTGTAAACTAGGCGGCTCTGCCATTCTAGAAATAATAATATCTTTTGCTTTTCTAATTTTAATCACATTGGTTTCGTCTACTAAAAACGGACATTGTTCAACATTAGCATCTTCACTCCTATTAAAATACAAGCTCAACAACTCGAAAGTCTTTCCTTTAAAATAAAGATTTTTAATAGATTCGTTTAAATTGTAATGCATGATTTGCGTTAAAACAATAGCCATAGACGGAGAAATTTTCCCGTCTTTATAATATTTCTTATCCTTATTATCATCGCTTAAAAACGTAACATAATCGGCTTCCTGAGAAAACAAGCCATGAAACTCTTTAATAGAAATTAAAATAGTAACCAACCATGAGTTAGGATTAACCTCTAAATGAATTGGTAAATCTTGCTGCGGATTATAAAGTAGCAATGAATTCTCTTCGTTAATATTTAACGTATAGCTTCCTTTATTGAATTTGAATGCTGAAGAACCTTTTAAACAAAAATGAAATTGAATAACACTACTGTCTATATGTTTCTCTACAACATCTACTCCAAGACCTTCATTTTGATAGGTTAAGACAGAAAAACCCTGATCTATAATGGTTTCCTTAAATGTTCCTTCAGCGTTATTTTTTTGTTCCATTTTTCTAAAATTTAAATCGCATTTATTTAGATTCACTCTAAACTAATTACAACAATAACGTTGTAAGCCCCGTAAAAGTATAATATTTATTAGATTTGATTCGATAATTGAATTAAAAAACCCGAAACGACACTAAAAGTTCTTTCAGCGTTACTTTTTTACAATTAGGCACTATACATTTGTTCTGAATTTCCAACTAATATAATAAATGAATCAAAATCACGGATCTAGAGGCACTTACTTTTACGCCATTGGATTAAGTTATAAAAAAGCAGACGCTGAGATTAGAGGACATTTTAGTCTTGATGAAGAATCAAAACTAAATCTTTTAAACCAAGCGAAAGAAAATGGTATTGATAGCTTGATTGTAACTTCTACTTGTAACAGAACCGAGATTTATGGTTTTGCAGAGCATCCATTTCAACTTATTAAATTATTGTGCGATAACACTAAAGGAACTGTTGATGAATTTCAGCAAGTGGCCTATGTTTATAAAAGTAGCGAAGCAGTTTCTCATATGTTTCGCGTGGGTTCTGGATTGGATAGTCAGATTCTAGGAGATTTCGAAATTATCAGTCAGCTTAAAAAAAGTGCAAGAGTCTCTAAAAAATTAGGTTTGCTTAACACCTTTTTAGAGCGCCTAGTAAGTATGGTTACTCAAGCGAGTAAACGTATTAAAACCGAAACCGAAATTTCTTCGGGTGCAACATCTGTATCTTTTGCATCTGTACATTATATATTAAATAACGTTCCTGAAGTTTCTAATAAAAATATTTTACTTTTTGGAACTGGAAAAATTGGTAGAAACACCTGCGAGAATTTAGTTAAACACACTAAAAATGAGCAAATCACTTTAATTAACAGAACAAAAGATAAGGCAGAACGAATTGCTGGAAAATTTAATCTTTTAGTTAAAGATTACGCCAACTTACAAGAAGAAATAAATAATTCTGATGTTTTAGTCGTTGCTACCGGAGCCCAAAACCCAACGGTAGACAAGCATTTAATACAGACTAAAAAGCCTTTACTAATTTTAGACTTATCGATTCCGAAGAACGTTCATGAAAATGTTACGGAATTAGAAGGTGTGTCTTTAATTCATCTAGACCACTTGTCTCAGATTACCGACGAAACTTTAGAAAAAAGAAAAACACATATTCCTGTTGCCGAAACCATAATTGAAGACGTTAAAAAAGAATTTAACGATTGGTTAGAAACACGAAAGTTTGCCCCTACAATAAAAGCATTAAAGAATAAATTATTAGACTTTAAATCGGCTGAACTAGATGTGCAACGTAAAAAAATATCTGATTTTAACGAAGCACAAGCTGAGCTGATAAGCAATAATATTATTCAGAAGATAACAAATCATTTTGCGCATCACTTAAAAGATGAAGATTTTTCGACTAACGAAAGTCTTGAACTTATAAAAAAAGTGTTTCAGCTAGAAACATCATCAAATGCATAAAACTATTCGCATTGGCACAAGAGACAGTCAGTTAGCTCTTTGGCAAGCACATACCGTTCAACAACGACTTGAAGATTTAGGATATGCTACAGAAATTGTTGCTGTAAAATCTACAGGCGATTTAATCTTAGATAAACCGCTTTACGAATTAGGGATTACTGGTATTTTTACCAAAACCTTAGATGTTGCTATGTTAAATGGTACCGTAGATATTGCTGTGCATTCTATGAAAGATGTACCAACCTTATTACCACAAGGTATAATTCAGACTGCTGTTTTAGAACGCGCCAATGTAAACGACATCTTAGTACATAAAGGCTTAGATTTTTTGAATGCAGAAGGCACTGTAGCCACTGGTAGTTTAAGACGAAAGGCGCAATGGTTAAACAGATACCCAAATCATAAAGTTGATGATTTAAGAGGAAACGTAATTACGCGACTTCAAAAATTAGAAGACAACCCTTGGAATGCTGCTGTATTTGCAAAGGCTGGCTTAGAACGTATAAATGTTCTTCCAGAACACTACATCGAGTTAGACTGGATGATTCCTGCTCCGGCTCAAGGCGCTATGGTTGTTGTAACTTTAGAAAAAGACAAAGACATTACAGAGGCGGTTTCAAAATTAAATGACACACCTACAGATATTTGTACACATGTAGAACGTGAATTTTTACGTATATTAGAAGCTGGTTGCACGGCTCCAATTGGAGGCCTTGCAACAATAACCAATGACACTATAGCTTTTACAGGTATTTTACTTGCATTAGACGGCAGTAAAAAATTAAGTATCTCCAAAACAGATTTGCTTTCAAATTATAAAGGATTTGGAAAACGCTGCGCTTTAGAACTCATTGAAAAAGGTGGAAAAGAACTGATGGATTCAATTAAAAAAGAAATGAATTCGTAAAAAACTCAAAAAATAATGAAGCTTAAAACGTTGCAAAACCTATATCGTTTTACAGATATTCTCATTTTATTTTTTTTAATATTTGATTTTGGCTTCACCCTTGAAGATGAATACAAACCTCTAAGAGTTCCTGTTTACACATCTATTCTTTTACTTTTAATTACGTTTAATACGTTTAAATTTTTTCAGTATTCTAAAAGCGACCCTATTAGAAAAACGGTTAAATTTAACATCGGGATTTTAGTAACCACACTAGTTGCAGCATCTACAGCATACTATTTAAATCAACACTTACCTCCTATCGAGCAACTTATGAGACCCAAAGTTATTTTTGAGCTAGGCTTGTTCTTTTACCTTTTAATGCGCTTAACATTTCTTATAAAATATATTTACAAGATATATTTCAACCCCGCGATACTTTTTGCAGGAAGCTTTTTTTTACTAATTCTTATGGGCGCTTTATTACTTATGCTCCCTAAAGTAACTGTTAACGGCATTTCCTTTTTAGATGCCTTATTTACCGCAACGAGTGCCATTTGCGTAACAGGTCTTGCTGTACTCGATACTGGTAAAGATTTTACCCAATTAGGGCAAACGCTAATTGTTATATTAATTCAAATAGGTGGTTTAGGGATTCTAACATTTACATCTTTTTTTGCGTACTTCTTTAAAGAGAACTCTTCATTTAGAGAGAGTATGTATCTAAAAGATTATACCTCTACAGAAAATTTACAAGACGTTTTTAAAATTGGAGCTCAAATTGTAGGGATTACACTCGGGATAGAATTAATTGGAGCAATCTTAATTTACACCTCTATAGATTCGATTACCACCATAGAAAACAAAGTTTTCTTTTCTATATTTCACTCCATCTCTGCGTTCTGTAATGCTGGATTCTCAACCTCGTCTTCAAGTTTTTACGAACCAAGTTTACGCTACGATTATTCGCTACAATGGGTACTTATGTTGCTTATAATTATAGGCGGAATTGGGTACAGCTTTATATTTAATTCATACTCATATTTAAAACGTAGTTTTTTAAATCTATTTAGAACAAAAAACAAAGTTTCAAGAACTGTACGCGTATTTACCTTGAACTCTAAAATCACGATTGTAACGACTAGTGTTTTATTAATCTTCGGGTTTATCTTTTTCTATTTCGCCGAAACTAATTTTAGTTTACAAGACCACGATTCTGTTTTCGGAAAAATTACAACTGCCATGTTCTCTTCGGTTACACCAAGAACTGCCGGGTTTAACACTGTAGACTACGGTCAAATTGCAACACCATCGTTATTAATTGTTATTTTTTTAATGTGGATTGGTGCTTCACCTGGATCTACCGGTGGAGGTATTAAAACAAGTACCTTTGCTATTGCTTCTTTAAATATATTTGCAACGGCAAGAGGAAAAAAACGTATAGAAATTAACACAAGAGAAATTTCTAGCAGCACCGTAAACCGTGCATTTTCTATTATTTTTATTTCTTTAATGACCATAGGAACAGCAATATTATTACTCTTGTTTTTTGAACCCGAAAAAGATTTACTAGCCATTGCTTTTGAGTGTTTTTCTGCTTACAGTACGTCAGGATTAAGTATGAATCTTACACCTACTTTAAGCGACCCTAGCAAATATGTTATTATTGCCGTTATGTTTGTAGGGCGAATTGGATTGTTAAACTTGCTATTTGGAATGTTAGGGCAAGTCGAACAAAAGTTTTATCAATATCCACAAGAAAATATTTTAATCAACTAAGTTATAATTGAAATGAAAATCATCATTTTTGGTCTCGGAAATTTCGGAATGTCTCTAGCGCTAAGCCTTACAGAAACAGGTAATGAAGTGGTTGGAATAGACAAAAACATGGACAAGGTAAATATTGTAAAAGATAAAATTGCACACAGTATTTGCTTAGATTCTACTAACGAATTGGCTTATCAGGCACTTCCAATAAAACAAACAGATATTGCTGTTGTTGCTATTGGCGAAAATGAAGGTGCAGCAATTATTACTACAGCAATTATAAAAAAACTAACAACAGGAAAAGTTATTAGTCGCTCGTTATCGCCTATACACGATACCGTTTTGCAAGCCATGGGAATTACATCTATAGTACACCCCGAGCAAGAAGCAGCACTTAAACTAACCAATAAAATAAATCTTAAAAATATAGTTGACAGTTTTAAAATTGATGAAAAATATTCGATTTCAGAAATAAAAACACCTGCAGAATTTGTAGGGAAATCCATTCTAGATTTAGAAATTAGATCTAGATATAAATTAAATATAGTTACTATTCTTCGTAAAAAAGAAAAGACCAATTTAATAGGGAATACCACAGTTATAAAAGAAGTTATTGGTATTCCTAGTGCCGAAACAGTTATCCAAGACAACGATATTTTAGTTGTTTTTGGTTCGGATGATGATATTTCTAAAATTTGTGATAAAAATTAACAATGCCACTTAAATCTATCTTATCTACAAAAACGCTTCACAAAGAACACAAAGCGTTACTTACTAAAGCCAATATTCAAGTTACAGAATACAACGCCATATCCATAGATTTCGTTGATTTTGATTCTGAAATCATTGTTGAAAATGCCATCATTACTAGTCAGAATGCTGCAAAAGCAGTTATCGATAATAAAGTGGTGATTAGAAACTGTTTTTGTGTGGGCGAAAAAACCATGGCGTTTTTAGAAGAACACGGACAAAACGTTTCAAAAATGAAGCTTTACGCCTCAGAATTGGCTAATTATATTGTTAAATATCATAAAAATGAAGCCTTTGTTTTTTTCTGCGGAAATTTAAGACAAGACACTTTACCAGATGCCTTAAAAGAACACAACATCGGGTTAAAAGAAATTATAGTGTATAACACACAAACCGAACCTCAAAAAATTGATGGCGAATTTGATGCGATTTTATTTTATAGTCCAAGTGGTGTCTCAAGCTATTTAACAGATAACCAGATTAGTAATGAAACTATTTTCTGCATCGGAAAAACAACTGCTGCAGCTTTACAAGAACAAACTAAAAATATAGTAATACCGTCGAGTCCTACTATAGAAAACTTACTACAAAGTGTAGTTAAATACTCAAAAAAATCATGATTAAAAACGATTTATACTTAAGAGCTTTAAAAGGAGAAACTGTAGAACGTCCTCCGGTTTGGATGATGCGTCAAGCAGGACGTTACCTTCCAGAATTTATTGCTATCCGCGAAAAATACGATTTCTTTACGCGTTGTCGCACACCTGAATTAGCGAGTGAAATTACTGTTCAACCTATCCGCAGATACGGTATGGATGCTGCTATTTTATTCAGTGACATATTAGTGATTCCGCAAGCGATGAATATCGAGGTAGAAATGAAACCTAATTTTGGTCCGTATTTACCAAATCCTGTTCGCGACCAAAGAGGTGTAGATAACGTGATTGTTCCCGATGTAAATATCGAGCTAGACTACGTTATGCAAGCCATTAAAGCGACTAAAGAATTATTAAATAACGACATTCCATTAATAGGTTTTGCGGGTTCTCCATGGACTATTTTATGTTACGTCGTGCAAGGACAAGGCAGTAAAAATTTCGATAAGGCCAAAGAATTTTGTTTTACAAATCCGATAGCAGCACATCAATTACTTCAAAAAATTACAGATACAACTATTGCGTATTTAAAAGCTAAAGTAGTTGCAGGAGTAGATGCTGTACAAATTTTCGATTCTTGGGGAGGTATGTTATCGCCAACAGATTATAAAGAGTTTTCTTGGCAATATATCGACCAAATTATTGAAGCTTTAAAAGACGATGCACCAGTGATTGCATTTGGTAAAGGGTGTTGGTTTGCACTTGGTGACATGGCTAAAAGTAATGCCGCGGCATTGGGAATAGACTGGACATGTTCTGCCCAAAACGCACGTTACTTAACAGGAGGAAACATTACACTTCAAGGAAACTTCGACCCGTCGAGATTATTATCGCCTCCTTCAGAAATTAAGAAAATGGTACACCAAATGATAAACGAATTTGGTAAAGACAAATACATTGTAAATCTTGGTCATGGTATCTTACCTAACATTCCGTTAGATAATGCCAAAGCCTTTATAGATGCTGTAAAAGAGTACAAATAGAACATGGATAAATCGTTTTACATTGCTAATCTAGAAGTATCTGATGCGCCACATCTTCATAAATTTATGATGGCTAATGTAAAGCGATTTGTACCCTATTTACCTTATACTCTTGCAAAAAATTTAAAGGTTGAAGCGTCTAAAGATTACATTATCGTGCAACAACAAAAAAGAGAGCATAAACACGAATACACGTTTACTCTTAAAGACGTTACAACAAATGCCATCTTTGCGCTTATCATTCTAAAAGAAATCGATTGGAAAAATGGTATAGGTGAATTTGCATATTGTATAGACGAACACAAGGAAAATAAAGGTATTATGTCTTCGGCAATTGCTAAATTTTCTCATTATGCATTTACGGAATTACAGTTAAAAACCCTTCAAATTATCTCGCATAAAACAAATGTTGCAAGTATAAAAGTAGCTACAAACGTAGGGTTTGTTTGGATAAAAACTTTAAAAAACGAATACGCGCCGCCAAACGCACCAACTCAAGACATGGAATTATATGAATTACAGTGTGAAAGATAAATTTTATCAATACATATTAGAATTACAAGATACCATTACATCGGCTTTAGAAACTGTAGATGGTACCGCTACATTTCAAGAAGATATTTGGAAACGCCCAGAAGGTGGAGGTGGTCGTACACGCGTGATTGAAAACGGAGCGGTTTTCGAAAAAGGTGGTGTAAATATTTCTGGAGTTCACGGTGAACTTCCTGAAAGTATGCAAAACTATTTTGGTGTTAAAGATGCCAATTTCTTTGCCTGCGGATTAAGTCTCGTACTACATCCTAAAAACCCAATGGTGCCAACCGTACATGCCAATTGGCGTTATTTTGAAATGTATGATAAAGAAGGTAATATTGTAGACCAATGGTTTGGTGGCGGACAAGATTTAACGCCATACTATCTTTTTGAAGAGGATGCCACTCACTTCCATACCGTTTGTAAAACGGCTTGCGATAAACACGATGCCGATTTTTACAACACTTATAAAGAAAAGTGTGACAAATATTTTTGGAATGCTCACAGACATGAAGCCCGAGGTATAGGCGGTTTATTTTACGATTATTGTAAAGCCACCGACGCTATGTCTATGGAAAACTGGTACGATTTTACCACCGAAGTGGCCAACAGTTTCCTTGAAAGCTACGTGCCTATTGCCGAAAAGCGAAAAGATTTACCATTTACTGAAGCACAACGCAACTGGCAAGAAATCCGTCGTGGGCGTTATGTAGAATTCAATTTAGTACACGATAAGGGCACATTATTCGGACTTAAAACAAATGGCCGTATAGAAAGTATTCTAATGAGTTTACCGCCACATGTGCAATGGGTTTACAATCACGAACCAGAACCTGGCAGTGCCGAAGATAAACTCGTAAATGTTTTAAAACATCCAAAATCATGGCTTTAAAAAAAATAATACTAACTAGTGTAATCGCCGTTATATGTGGTCTGTCTGTATTGGCACAAGACCGTAATACTACCATAGAAAACGATTCGCTTCAAGCCATTATTTACGAAGAAACTTCAGATTATATTCAAATTTATAAAAACAGAATTACCGCTAAATTATACTATGTAGATACCTCGAATTCGTTAATGGTTCAAGACCGAAATTCGAATTTTTATGTCAACTTAGTGCCTAACAAACAAAATCGTATAGGCGCCTCGGTGGCATTTCGGTCTATTGCCATTTCGTATGCTTTTGCTCCCAATTTCCTAGCCAAAAATAAAGACAACGAAGATTCTAAATTATTCAATTTAAACTTCAGAACATACTTTGGTAAACATTGGATGCAAACCTTAGATTTCTACAATCAAAAAGGATTTTATATAGAAAACAAAGATGCTAGTATCTATCTTCCAAAAACAAAATCGTTTAAAGTTGGTGGTTCTACCTCTTATATTTTTAATGAAAATTTCTCGTTTCGAGCCATTGCAACTCAAGACGAAAAACAACTAAAAAGTGCTGGTAGTTTTATTCCTGGCATAGTGTATTATTACTCGAAAATGGACTTAGTTGCAGAAGACCCAGACCCAGAATTTAATCTGCATAGCGATTTAACTACATTTGATATTGCTTTAGCTCCCGCTTACTATTATAATTTTGTACCGACTAAAAATTTATTTTTATCGTTAGGAGTCTCTGCTGGAATAGGTTTAAATTATTCAGAATCTAAAGATGACGTAGAACACGAAAGGTTGACATCTTTACTTACCGAAATTGATTTTAGAGGCGCTATAACCTACGACATCGATAATTTATACTTGGGTGCCAATTACAATTATCTTATATTAAATCATAATTCAGATCGCTCATCTTACGTTAAAGACAACATTCCTTTTTTCCAAGCTTATATAGGTTACCGCTTTAAAGCACCTAGAAAAATAGTGCATACTGCAAATGATATTAACGACAAAATAATTCCAAAATCGAAAGACTAAATCGTACTTTCAACCTTAAAATTAAGGTGTTCAATTCTTTTAAATGATTCTAAAAAACATACATATTACGCTGTTATTTTTTATAGCATCATACACGCTTTTTGCACAAGACCAGCAAACGGAAAACGACACCTTATTCGACAATTATAACGCCTATATTCGCTATTACAAGAATCAGGTTCACGCTAAAATATACTATATAAATACATCTAATTCTATTAGTATAAACGATAGAGATTCCCATTTAAATTTAGATTTAAATGCTAATAAACAATCCCGAATTGGAGGAAGTGTTTCCTTTAGAAAACTTACTATTTCGTATTCTTTTGCTCCCGATTTTTTAAGTGCTAATAAAAATAATAGTGGCTCAAGATTGTATAATCTTAATTTAAGAGGTTACCATAAAGCACATTGGATGCAGACCTTTAAATTATATAGCGAAAAAGGTTTCTATGTAAAAATTCCGGGAAACAAATTGTATTTACCACAAACAACCTCTTTAAAGTTTGGAGGTGCAACATCTTATATTTTCAACAAAAACTTTTCGTATAGAGCATTAGCTTCTCAAAACGAAAAACAATTAAAAAGTGCAGGAAGTTTTATTCCTAGTGTTTCATTATACTATACTACATTCAATTTAAATACCGAAGGTGAATTTCAATATATTACTATCGACAAACAATTCGACTCCTTCGACTTATCGTTCTCGCCATCCTACAATTACAACTTCGTACCGAACGAAAATTTATTTATTTCGGCAGGAGCTTCATTTGGATTGGGCTTAAATTACACAGCCTCCGATACCGAAAACATAACCACTTTACTAACCGAATTCAATTTTAAAGGCACAATAACCTACGATTTAAAAGATTTTTTTATCGGTGCTCATTACAATTACTTAATTTTAAATCACAGTACAAAACGCTCGTATTATATTGCTGATAGTATTCCTTTTTTCCAATTTTTTGTAGGCTATCGCTTTAAAGCACCTCAGAAGGTTATAGAAACGGCAGAAGATATAAACGACAAATTAAACATAAAAACATAATTATGTATCCACTTAAAAGAAACAGACGTTTAAGAACAAACGAAGCTATTCGTTCATTAGTTCGCGAGACTATTATTTCACCAAACGATTTTCTAGTACCACTTTTTGTGGTAGAAGGTAAAGGTGTAAAGGACGAGATTCCGTCTATGCCAAACTATTTCAGATTAAGCCTAGATTTACTAGAAAAAGAAGTTAAAGAATTATGGGATTTAGGTTTAAAATCGGTTTTACTTTTTGTTAAAGTAGACGATAATTTAAAAGACAATAAAGGTACCGAAGCTATAAACCCAAACGGATTGATGCAACGTGCTATTAAAACAGTTAAAAACGCATGTCCGGGCATGTTGGTTATGACCGATGTAGCTTTAGACCCATACTCTTCTTACGGACACGATGGTATTGTAGCAAATGGTGTTATACTTAACGACCAATCTTCAGAAATTTTAGCAGAAATGGCGTTAAGTCATGCCGTAGCGGGTTCAGATTTTATTGCGCCTAGTGATATGAACGATGGAAGAACTTTAAAAATTCGTCAGTTACTAGAACAAGAAGGTTTTACAAATACCGGAATTATGGCCTATACCGCAAAATATGCTTCTGCATTTTATGGTCCGTTTCGTGATGCTCTCGATTCGGCTCCAGTGGATTTAGTTGATGTGCCAAAAGACAAAAAAACATATCAAATGGATTTTGGTAACAGATTAGAAGCTGTTCGAGAAACTTTAATAGATATTGAAGAAGGTGCCGACATCGTTATGGTAAAACCAGGATTATGTTACTTAGATATTGTACGCGAAATTAAGAATGAAGTCAATGTACCTGTAGCTGTATACCAAGTATCTGGAGAATATGCCATGTTAAAGGCCGCTTCGGAACTCGGATGGTTAGACCACGATGCCGTTATGATGGAACAAGTAACCGCTATTAAAAGAGCAGGTGCAGACATTATTGCAAGTTACTTTGCTAAGGATGTTGTGAAATTGATTTCGTAACTTAGCTAAAAATCAAATACATTTATATGGTAGCATTAATACTTTGGGCAACAGTTTCAATCTTTTTTTCATTTTTATGTTCTATTCTCGAAGCTGTGTTTTTGAGTGTAACGCCCACGTTTATAAACGTTAAGAAAAATGAAGGCAAAGCATATGCAACAACACTGGAAAATCTAAAGAAAGAAGTAGATAAACCGTTAATTGCCATCTTAACATTAAACACCATTGCGCATACCTTAGGTGCTATGATGGTTGGTATTCAAGCAGAAAGCTTACCTTATAAATTTGAAATTTTAGGAGTTAATACTGTAGGTGTAGTTTCTGCAATCATGACCTTCTTAATTTTAGTGGTTTCAGAAATTATTCCTAAAACTATTGGTGCAAAATACTGGCAAGAATTGGCTAATTTCACAGCTAAAACACTTACTATCTTAATTTTTCCTTTAAAATGGACTGGTATTTTATGGCTACTAGAACGTGCTACAAAACTAGTTGGTGGTAAAGGTCATGGTAGTGTTCTAAGTCGTGAAGATTTTCATGCTATGGCAAATATGGCTGAAGAAGATGGTGTGTTTCAAGAATCTGAAAGCAAGATTTTAAAGAACTTACTAACGTTTAAAGACATTCTTGCAAAAGATGTCATGACGCCTCGAACGGTAATTAAAACAGCAAACGACACGACTACGGTTCAGGATTTTTTTAAAGAAAATTCGAACATTCGTTTCTCTAGAATTCCAGTTTACACAGATACGCCAGACAACATTACAGGCCTAGTTTTGAAAGATGAAATTTTTAAAGAAATGGCGCTCGGTAATGGTAGCAAAACATTAAAAGATTTAAAACGAAACATTATCATAATTGAAAGAAACATTCCAATTCCTACGCTTTTTGAACAACTTGTAGAAAGCAAAAACCATATGGCTTTAGTGGTCGATGAATATGGTTCGGTAAGCGGAATTGTTACTATGGAAGATGTTATAGAAACGCTTCTAGGACTTGAAATTATGGATGAAAGTGACCACGTAGCCAATCTGCAAGCCTTAGCTAGAAAAAGCTGGGAAGTACGTGCCAAACGTTTGGGCTTAATTAATGATACACCAGAAGAAAACTAATGGATTCTTGTGTAGTAAACTCGCCTTTGGGGTTCACACGAATTAAAGGAGATGCCGACGGCATTGTTTCGATAAACGTTTTAAATTCTGAAGAAACACCTTCCGAACACATTCCAGATGTTCTTTTAGATTGTGTACACCAACTACAAGACTATTTTGAGGGAAATCGCACGACCTTCAGCTTTAAGCAAAATCCAAAAGGCACAGATTTTCAGAAAAAAGTGTGGCAAGCGTTAACAAAAATTCCATACGGAAAAACACTCTCCTACCTAGAACTTTCTAAACAACTTGGCGATGTAAAAGCCATTCGTGCTGTCGCCAATGCCAATGGAAAAAATCCGCTTTGGATTGTTGTGCCTTGCCACCGTGTTATTGGTACCGACGGAAGTTTAACAGGATATGCTGGTGGTTTGCATCGTAAGCAGTGGCTGTTAAATCACGAAAGTCCGGTTACGCAACAAACCTTATTTTAAATGCTGTATATTTAGTAAAACTAACATCTATTTTTATGAAATTTCTTTCTAAACTTCTAAAGTTTATCGTAATCACCTGCGGTTTACTAATCTTATTACTTTACATTTTCGACTACGATTACATCTTAAAAGCTACCAGAATAACTTATGGCACCGGACATAAAACAGCCTTTTTAGAAGATTATAAAGAGTTTGACAATCGTGTTATTAAAAGTAGCTCACCTCAGCCTTGGAACATACATAAAGATTATAATAAAGCGACCATAACAGACAGTTTAGAACGCACCAATATAGCCAACGGCACTATCGCGTATCTAATTATTAAAAACGATAGTATTTGGTTTGAGAAGTACTACGATGGTTTCCAAAAAACATCAAAAACCAATTCTTTTTCCATGGCCAAAAGCATCATTTCTGCAATGCTTGGTAAAGCCATTATGGAAGGCAAAGTGAGAAGTTTAAACCAAAAGGTGAGTGATTTTTATCCAGAATTTAAAAACGGATTATCAGCAAATTTAACGGTGGGCGATTTATCGTCTATGGCCTCTGGTTTAGATTGGGACGAATCTTATTATTCGCCATTTTCGGTAACTACCCGTGCTTATTTCGATGAAGATTTAGCACCTGTTATTTTAAACATGAAAGGCATCGAGGCTCCTGGAAAATCGTATAAATATTTAAGCGGAAATACCCAATTGTTAGGAATGGTTCTTGAAAAAGCAACCGGACAAAATATGTCAGGATATTTAAGCGAAGAGTTTTGGAAACCTATGGGTTTTGAAAGTGATGCGCTTTGGCAACTCGATAGCGAACAACATGGATTAGAAAAAGCATATTGTTGTATTGCCAGTAATGCACGTGATTTTGCACGCTTTGGAAAATTGTATAAAGACTATGGAAAATGGAACGGCGAACAACTTTTAGACTCTGCATTTGTTCAAAAATCGATTACTCCACGTTTTCCTGAAAGCCCAGAATATGGCTACGGTTGGTGGTTAAAAACTATAAAAGACAAACACTTTTTTATGATGCGTGGACACCTAGGGCAATACGTAATTGTAGAACCAGAGGATAATCTTATTATTGTGCGTTTAGGCCACACTAAAGGCCCTGAAAAAGTAGTGGCAACGTTCACAAAAGATATTTTCACATATATAGAAGAAGCCTATACTATGTTGAACGAGTAACACTTACTGTTTTTAATTTTGAATTTATAAAATTAAAATGTAATTTACTGTAAGTCAGATTTAAAACACATGATTAACAAACTCAATCTTGAAGATATATTGTTTCTGGACATTGAAACCGTTCCAGAAACGCAGCATTTTTCAGAATTAAGTGATGCTAAAAAAGAGCTGTGGAGTTTAAAGTCTAAATACCAAAGAAACGAACTCTCGGCAGAAGAGTTTTACGACCGTGCTGGGATTTGGGCCGAGTTTGGTATAATTGTCTGTATTTCGGTTGGGTATTTTAAAATAGACGGCGAAAATAGGCAATTTAGAACCACGTCTTTTCAAGGTGAAGAAATCGAAATTCTAAAAGACTTTAAGACGCTTTTAGAAACCCATTATAATCATCCCAAAAAACTATTATGCGCTCACAATGGTAAGGAATTCGACTTTCCATATATTGCTCGTCGTATGATTATACACAATATTCCGTTACCAGAAAAACTTAATTTATTTGGTAAAAAACCATGGGAAGTACCACATTTAGATACTTTAGAATTATGGAAATTTGGTGATTATAAAAGCTATACCTCATTAAAATTGCTCACCAATGTTTTAGGTATTCCTTCCCCAAAAGACGATATTGATGGCAGTGAAGTCTATCGCGTGTATTACGAAACACAAGAGGTAGACCGCATAATTACATACTGCGAAAAGGACACCATTGCCGTTGCTCAAATTTTTCTTAGATTGCGTGGAGCATCCATTTTAACCGACGATGAAATTATTCATATTTAAATAAACGAAATGCCTCTATTAAAAATTGAAAACCTTGCCATTTCCTTTAACGGAAACGAAGTGATTCACAATATTTCCTATAATTTAAATAAAAATGAAATTCTAGGTATTGTTGGTGAATCTGGCTCTGGAAAATCGGTGTCATCTTTGGCCATCTTAGGGTTGTTACCACAAAACATTACAAAGATTTCGGGTTCGATTATTTTTGAAGATACAGATTTAACGCAACTCAATCAAAAGGGATTTCAACATATTCGAGGTAACAAAATCGCCATGATTTTTCAAGAACCAATGAGTTCTTTAAATCCGTCGATGCGCTGCGGAGAACAAGTAGAAGAAATTCTAATTCGACACACAAGTTTATCTACTTTTGAGGTGAAAAACCGTGTGCTAGAGTTATTTGATCAAGTTAAATTACCAGAACCTGAACGTGTATATAAATCGTATCCACATGAAATTTCTGGCGGACAAAAGCAACGGGTAATGATTGCTATGGCGGTTGCGTGCGAACCCAATATTTTAATTGCAGACGAGCCTACTACAGCGTTAGATGTTACGGTTCAAGAAGAGATTATTCTGCTACTTAAAGAACTTCAGGCTAAAACAGGTATGAGTATAATTTTTATAACTCACGATTTGGCATTAATATCTCAACTTGCACATCGTGTATTGGTGATGTATAAAGGAGATATTGTAGAGCAGGGAAATTCTGAAACCATTTTCAACTTTCCGCAACATATATATACCAAAGCGCTCATTAACTCGAGACCCTCTTTAAGTGTCCGTTTAAAAACTTTACCCACCATTCAGGATTATTTAAACGACACGCTTTCTAAAACAATTATTACGAGTGAAGACAGAGAAAAAAAGCACAAAAAGTTATACAATCAAGAGCCTTTATTAGAAGTTATAAATCTTGAAAAGGAATACATTTCCAAATCGGGATTTTTCGGAAAAACTGAAACCTTTAAAGCCGTAGACCGCGTAAGTTTTAAAATTTATGAAGGGGAAACATTAGGTTTAGTAGGTGAATCTGGTTGTGGAAAATCTACTTTAGGAAATGCCATTCTTCAACTTGACAAAGCCACAGCAGGGACTTTACTATATAAAGGAGTAGATATTACCAACCTCTCGACAAGAGCTATGAGAGTACTTAGAAAAGACATTCAAATTATATTCCAAGACCCTTATGCATCTTTAAACCCGAGATTAACTATTGGTGAAGCGATTTTAGAGCCGATGACAGTCCATAAGTTGTATAAAAACAAAGCCGAGCGTAAGTCTCATGTTATAGATATTTTAATTCGTGTTGGACTCTCCGGAAAGTTTTATAATAGATATCCGCATGAATTTTCTGGTGGACAACGGCAGCGTATTGGAATTGCAAGAACCATAGCTTTACAACCTAAATTAATTGTATGCGATGAATCTGTATCGGCTTTAGATATTTCGGTTCAAGCTCAGGTTTTAAACCTTTTAAATGAATTGAAAGATAAGTTTGGATTTACTTATATTTTTATCTCTCACGATTTAGCCGTAGTAAAGTATATGTCGGACCAATTAATTGTGATGAACAAAGGGGAGATTATAGAAACAAACGATGCGGATATTATTTATAATAATCCGCACCAAGAGTACACAAAAAAACTAATTCAAGCTATTCCTAAAGGATTATAGCATAAACACTTTTTTAACTAAATACATGAAATTTCTAACGAATAACCTTGTGTTATCGTACGCTTCGTATATTTTACTCTCAGCGTAATTAGGTTCGTCAGGTAGATTTGGGGCTACATTCATAATCGTTAGTTTTTGGTAGATTTGGGATCTATATGCAATAGTATTTTTGGGTGTTACAAAGATGTTAAATATTTCCAATAAATCGTTAAAACACACTATTAAATCGATGAAATACACTTAATTTTAACATTTAACACAATCGGCATCAATATTTGTAAGAATTTAAATACTCATTTCAGGTATTTTACCTACAATTTCTAAACGGCCTTCAGTGGCATTCTTAATTGTATCTATAGAAACACCCGGGGCACGTTCTAATAATTTAAATCCGTTTGTAGTTACTTCAAGGACAGCTAGATTGGTTACAATTTTTTTAACACAACCAACTCCAGTAAGAGGTAAACTGCATCGTTTTAATAATTTCGATTCTCCAGCTCTATTGGTGTGCATCATGGCTACAATAATATTTTCGGCACTAGCAACTAAATCCATGGCACCACCCATACCTTTTACCATTTTACCTGGGATTTTCCAATTGGCAATATCACCGTTTTCAGAGACTTCCATAGCGCCTAGAATTGTTAAATCGACATGTTGCCCTCTAATCATTGCAAAACTTGTAGCAGAATCAAAAAAACTAGCACCAGGTAAAGTCGTAATGGTTTGTTTTCCTGCATTAATAATATCGGCATCTTCTTCTCCTTCAAAAGGAAAAGCCCCCATACCTAACACGCCATTTTCACTCTGAAATTCAACTTGTAGATTGTCACTCACATAATTAGCGACCAAGGTAGGTATCCCAATACCTAGGTTTACATAATAGCCATCTTTTACTTCTTGTGCGATTCGTTTTGCAATTCCTATTTTGTCTAACATGTTGTGTAATGTAATAATTAGTTAATGTAATAATGTACCCATGGGCTTACTCTTGAAAACCCGTTTAGAGTGTAATACTATGGTTTGGTTTTATAACTTGTACTTAAAATTTTATAGAGTATTAATCCTAATTCATTTACTTGTTCCTTCAACTGTTTTGGGTTTTCATAATATTCTGAGCGTTCACATAGCAAAATCCAATATCTTGTTTCTTCCAGCTCCTTTGCTGCAATCTTTAATTTATGAATAAAATCAGCCTTACTTTCGGCATTTTGCGCCTCATGAATCATTGCACCAATACTTGTCCCTGATTTTAGCATTTGATTTGCGATGACAAATTTCTTCTGATCCTGTAACATTTCTGTAAAACGAATAACTTCAAGTGCAAAGGCAATAGATTTCTCTAAAACAACATTCTTCCGCTCCATTTCTATTCTATTAAATTAATACATTGTTTAATTATGACATTAGTAAATTGCTAAATTGAAAAATTGCTACATCGTTACATTAAAAAATAGTTATACTACCTCACCGTACGTTGCTCAATCCGTTTCTCATACCCCACTCCTTGAAAAATACGTTGCACAAAAATACCAGGCACATGAATTTGATTCGGATCTAAAGTTCCTACTGCGACTAATTCTTCAACCTCAGCGACTGTTATTTTAGCAGCACCGCACATTACAGGATTAAAATTTCTGGCAGTACCTTTAAATATCAGATTTCCTGCAGCATCGCCTTTCCAGGCCTTAACAAAAGCGAAATCGGCTTTAAAAGCATGCTCTAACACATACATTTTTCCATCAAACTCACGAGTTTCTTTACCTTCGGCAACTTCAGTACCATAGCCAGCAGGGGTATAAATGGCAGGAAATCCCGCTTGAGCAGCACGACAACGTTCTGCCAGAGTTCCTTGCGGAATAAGCTCTACATCTAGTTCGCCACTCAACATTTGACGTTCAAACTCGTCATTCTCGCCAACATAGGAGGAAATCATTTTTTTTATCTGTTTTTTCTGAAGTAATAAGCCCAAACCAAAATCGTCTACACCGGCATTATTAGAAATACAGGTTAAACCCTTAACACCTAATTTCACCAACTGACTGATGGCGTTTTCTGGTATCCCACATAACCCAAAGCCACCAAGCATAAGTGTTGAACCATCCTTGACATCCTGCAAAGCCTCAGTTACCGATTGCACCGTTTTTGTTATCATGTTTGTTTGATTTTAGTTGTATTTAAAAATACGAAATAAAAAAAGAATGCTGGATAATGTGATAATTGTTTAATATATCAATGTAGCAATTCGTCGATTTGAAGATTTGAAAATGGGACATTGGTAAGTAATACAATCCAAGGACGTCATGCTGAACGCGTTTCAGCATCCCACAAGTAGCTCCACATTAATAACGTCTCACCCATCTCATTATTCACTAACGGGCTGTCAGATTGAGTACAGTTAAAATCTTTACCCAATGGTGACCCCAAAAACCCCAGTTTTAATCCTTAAAATTTATATTCCAATTTTAGGAGCACATACCTTGGCTGCAATCTATACTCGGTTGAAGAGGTCCCGATATCACTTACACTATAGGTTTTAAAACGTTCTGTATTAAATAAATTTTTAGCCGTAAGACCTAGCTCCAACTTATCTTTTATCAATCTATAATTAGCATCGAAATCTAAAAAGTAATAGGTGTTTTCTGTATTTAAACTTCCAAAATAATACCGCTCTAGTTGCAATTGTGTATTAAACAATTCTGAAAGCACAAAAGTTAAATCTAAGAAACTCATCACATCTGTATACGAATTGGTAATGGTTGTTTCAACCTTAGAACTTGACCATTTTGTACCTAAATGATAATTAAACACCCCACTAAAACCCGAGCGTAACTCGAAACCATAATTGTAATTATGCGAGGTTACCTGGCGTAATCCAGAATTATTAACACTGTTTTTAAACTCACTTTTTGTGTATCCTAAATCGAGCTTTAAGTTAGAAGAAATGGTTTTAAAGTAATAATCGAACTTGGTGTTTACACTTATAAACTCCCGATCTTCTACTCGGATTTTTTCTAATTCAGAATAGTTTTGCTCTACGATACTTTGGGTGGTTAAAAAATCGTGATTTTTAGTATATGTAAAAAAGGTATTTGCAAAAAAGCGATCGCTCCAATTCCCAAAGGTATAACCAACAAAAACATTAGAAGCGTCTAACAGATTAAATCCGGATGCACCTTTTTGAAACGTACGAAAACTACTTAGCACATAGTCACTATACACATCTAAAATACCTGCATTTGTGGTGTTATACACATATCTAGATGTTATTTTATTTTTGTTATTAATTTTCCATTCCAGCCCTAAACTAGGATTGACATAAAATGGACTTTGAGTTGATATATTTTCGCTAGACTCTAAGCGATTAAACAACTGATGTATATTTAAAGTGCCATTAATTTTAAAGGCCTTTAGATTAAAACTGTATTTCGATTTTAAGTATAAATCGTTTACAGTATAGGTGCTTTTATTCTGATAACCATCGGGATTAGCTACCAAATCAGTGTCGTTATATAAAGAGAAGGCCGTATTTAACCTGTCTTTCCGATACGTATTACCCAATTGTAGCTCTAATAGATTCTCGTTCTTTCTCCGATCTAATATATGTGCATTAATTCCAGCAAACTGCATGTGGTTTGCACTTTGCTGCTTTACGTTATTTGCTGTGCTATCTTCTGGAAATAAATCGTGAAACAAAAACTGATTCACACTATACTGCTGAGGTGTATTTTCATCTATAAACCGCCCTGTAATTAAAAACACACTTTTATCTTTAAACTTATTGGTATAATTTATTTTCTGATCGAAACGTATATTTTTATCGTTTAAATTTTCGCGTGTATCCAAACCATTAAACACCAAATGCGAGCTCTTATTAAAAGTACTTATATTATATTTTGTTGTCGCTTCTAACATTTTAGTTTTAGAAATATTATAGGTAAGATCTACTTTTCCGAAAGCTGTTTTATTTTTACTTCGCAGCTTATAATCTTCAGTATTTATAAAATCGGTTCCAGGAGCGTAAACTACATCTGTGGTCGTTCTGTAAAAATCAATTTCATCCCAATTAAAAAAACCAAGTGTTTTTATTTTTAGTTTATCCGAAGGATTAAAAATAGCATTTAAAGAGAGGAGCTCGACATTATTAAAATTGGTTCTATCTTTATTAAAATTTAGAGTGGCTGCAGACAGGTTTATTATGTTATTGGCACTTTGGTTATCACCTATACTACCAGGTTCGTTTAAACGAAAGGGATTAATTAAATTTTGAATATCGCCCGTCGCATCCTCTCCAATGGAGTTTAAATTGGTTAAAAAATAGTATTTATTTTTCTTCCCAAAATTCATTAAATTTCCTTTTAGCTCGTAAAAATCGTCATTTCCTAAACCTAGTTTTAAATTCCCAAACCATATCCGTTTAGAGGCATCGTCTAGTTTTAAGTTTAAAGCAACCTTATCGCTGTCTTCTATGTTTTTTAGCAACCTATTATTAGAATAATTTTTTAGTACTTCAACCTCCTCTATAGGATAGGCCGGCATATTTTTAGACAGTATTTTATAACCCTTTTCAAAAAAATCGTCGCCATCAACCATTAATTTCTCAATCTCTTGGTTACCCACTTTTATTTTACCATCGCTATCTATATTTAAACCTGGTATTTTTTCTAGCAGCTCTTCTACCGTTTGTTCTGTACCGTTAGTAAAATATTTTGTTTTAAACGTAATGGTATCTTTTTGTACAGAAATAGGCTTTTCGGTTGCAATATAGACTTCATCTAAGGCCATAGCCTTTTCGTGTAAAACTACATTATACTGTAGGGTTTCATCTTCAGCATATACATCTATAGGTAGCTTTTTAAGGTGATAACCTAAGGCCGAAAATTCTAAAACATACACCCCTGTTTTTACATCCTCCAAAGCATAAATCCCTTCAGCATTAGAAAAGGTATAAGCCACTAAAGCATCACTACTGTCTTTTAGTAAAATATTAACTGAAGCTAACGCATTTAGACTATCTGTTACCTTACCAGAAATTTTGGTTTGTGTGTATCCAATAAACGAATACAGTAACATAACAACCATAATACTGGTTTGGGCATTTTTTTTGCAAAAGGTTTTTGGCATTAACTAATTGGTATTGGGGCGCGATTTTTTAAAACGCTATCAATTTAAGTCTTTATAAATAATTTGACCATGATTTACTCCGATGTAGATGGTTTGGTTTCCCATTCGTAAAATTTCTCCCAGCGACTCGAACGATCTGTATTTATTTTAAGGGGCCCCAACTTAGCTTCTCTACTTAAGGTT
Organism: Formosa agariphila KMM 3901; assembly: GCF_000723205.1. Classification (NCBI taxonomy): domain Bacteria; kingdom Pseudomonadati; phylum Bacteroidota; class Flavobacteriia; order Flavobacteriales; family Flavobacteriaceae; genus Formosa; species Formosa agariphila. The sequence continues at coordinate 4,082,996 of NZ_HG315671.1, forward strand.
GCTCGTATTCGTTTTATTTGTTCCATTTCATCTTGGTACTGCATATCTAAAAAAACTCGTTCATCAATGATTTTCTCATAATCTGTAGGTAAATCCAAACTGTTATCCAGTGCATTCAACGTTTTAAACTCTAAACGTGTTGCCGTAATATCTACCTGATTTAAACTGTCTGTAGATTTTAAAATTAATCCTGGTAAGCCATGAAGTTTCCAAGGACCAAAAGGCACTGGAATGTCTTGGGTGTACCAAGCCGTATAGGTTCTGCCTCTAAAGTCGCCCACAGCCTTATTACACAAATGCCCTAAAATAGTATCTTTAACCGACGATGAAATATCCCATTTAATTTTTGGAAAGTTTGTTGTAACCAAATATTTTTTAGAATCTATATACTCCTGAAGATGTAAAGTTTTGTCTAAACTATTTACATAGTAAATTTGAAATTCTTCATGATTTTGGTAATCAATAGTTTTACTATTAGGAACTGGAACTGCAATAGATACTTTCTCGATATAACTCGATTTATTTTCGTGAAACACTAATGTATAGTATTGTTCCGCAGGATAATCTAAATTGAACTTTGTGTGGTAATTTACACTCGTATAAATAGCATCTGGTTGTGCTATTAGTGGCAAATATAATAGTAAAATAAGTAAGCTAAGGTTATTCATTTATCGCAATTTAGGTACTCATTTTCTTAAAAATTATTCTGTGTCATCAAAACTTAGTTCTATCCTATCTATATCAGTCACATTAAGGGTGACACCTTTCCCCATTCTAGATTGCATTTTTTTAGATAATTCCGAAATTCCTTTATCTTGTCTTTCTATATGATCTTCTAAACTTAAGATGTCATAAGATTGATTTAAAGCAACATTAACATCTTCTTTTACAAATTCAATTTGCCTGACTTTAAAAATTACCTCATTATACAAATCCTTGGCTTCTAATATCAGACCAGGTAATCCATGTAATTTCCAAGGTCCAAAATTACTTGGTATTGAAGGTGCATACCAAACTTGGTATGTTCTTCCTCTAAATTCGGTACTGGCCGATAAGCAAGCTATATCTGCTATAATTTTTGTTTGTGGCTCTAGTTTCCAGTTAATTTCAGGAAGATATTCCTTTGTATAATATTTCTCCTTTCCATCAAAATCCTTCTCTAAGGTATATAATACATTCGTGCTTTTATTAAACTGAACGGTATAGTTCGTAGTGTCTAAAGGCACAACAGACAACTTTAAACCATCAGACTCTTCACTTAAATTTGTTTTATCTGTATTCTTGGTATAGAATTTAAAAAAAGACATCGTATTATTAGCGTTCAGAACCGATTGAAAAGCTAATTGCTCTGTATAATTTAAAACCATGTCGTATTTAACTTTCAATTCTGACACAAAACTGCGCTCCGTATCTTGACTGCATACTCCTATACTGTGAAGTTGTAATACCAATAAAACTAATGCTAATTTATAATTCATAATTATTTTTTATAATTCAGGGAAACCGAGACAAGGCTTCACAATATATATATATTTTATGACCTCATGGTAGCCTTAATTAGTTGAAATTTTAAAAATTTGTCTTCATTTTAAAAAGCTAAAAGCACAACAATACACCTATTTCTATTCAGATTCAGGCTCTTCCTCCCATTCAAACAGTATTTCTATGCCATTTCTGGGAATTACTCCGTAGGTAGTAGTGACTCCTCTAGGCGACCTCGCTCTTGGTCTAGCATTATTAATATTATAACGAATAGCGGCAAATGTTTTTAGATCCATTTGTTTAGTATCACGCATTAAGCTATCAACCTGTATAACTTCAGGGGTTTCAATTTTCTTTATTCTCGTAGCTACCCAATGATACATCTTAGTTTCATCAGATATTTCTAAAATAAGACCGGGTAAACCATGAAATTTCCAAGGACCGAATTGCACCGGATATTCCTCGCAATACCATGCCGTATAATTTCTGCCTCTAAAACTTAAGGTCGCTTTTTTAACCTTTAAATTATCTAATTGTTTTTCTTCATTTGTTAATTGCCATGCCATATTTGGTTTACCTTCAAGAATAACAGCTTCGTCTAGGTATACCATTTGCTTTGAATATAAACTATCTGAAACTAAGTCTAAAAAGTAAAAACTCTCAATCCCTCTAACCGATAAACTAAAAGCCATATTATCATCTTCATCTTGGGCAACCGTACCATCTGTATTTTTTCCTTCTTTATATATAGACTTGGTATTAGAATTATCTAAATATAAAACACCTTTTTGGGTGTTAGGTCTTGCTGTGTTATAGTGAATATCGTAATTCACTTTAAGGGTGTAGGTTACTTTTTTTTGAGCCTCTATTTTTAAGCTAAAAACACTTAGTAGTACGACTAAGGTTAATTGGTAATATGTTTTCATATTTTTTAAAATTAAAGCGACTCCTTATTCAATATAAAAAGTCGCTTTCTTTATTAATCATTGACCAGCATTCATAGCATCAACCATAGCTTGAGCCTCTAAACTACAACTTATTGCATCCTGAGATTCCCATGAACGTTCAATGACATCTATAACTTCTCCACGGTTATTATATACATTAATGGATAGTTCACAACGACCAGGAATTAACTCTATTTGATTAATTTCAAAATTGCTTTTTTTATTAACAAAATCATTTTTATTATTTTCCGCATGAGCAAGAGAAACTGTTGCCGCTAACATAAATACAAAAGAGAATATAATACTTTTCATAATTTTAAACCCGTAATACTCTTAAACAGGTTGATTAATATAATTATTTGGCTTTTTTTTAAAACCTTGAAGTTTTGTGGTTGAAGTTTTTTAAATAAGCTGGCCAGCTTCGATCGATCGTGTTTTAAGCATATTTTTAAGACTTCAAAACTTAAGAATTCGCTTACAACATTCCAAAGAAAAAAAAAAAAAAAGCGTTAAAACAAATCAAAATCAAACAGTTTATCGAATATTTATAAAAATTATACATTTCTGTTACGGGAAAACCTTACTTATTTAACACTAAGGCAATGTTGTGATATTTCAAAAGCATTAATATAACAATGTAGCAATTGGTCGATTTGAAGATTTGAAAATGGGACATTGGTAAGTAATACAACCTAGCACGTCATGCTGAACTCGTTTCAGTATCCCACAAGTAACTCGAACCTGTTCAGTCCAATGTCACTCTGAAATCCCATACCTCACGGCACGTATTAATTCAGGGTGACGCGTAATTTGGTTAATGTAGCAATGACTTGATGTAACTATGTAGAAATTATCTGATTTTTGAAAATTTATAAAGTTGAGAAAACCTTATAAAAAAAGCCATTTAAAAGCGTTGTAATACTTTTAAATGGCTTGAGATTAAATATAAATTAATAAAGACTTAGAAATCTAAATCGTCTGGGACATCTTGATTTGGTGTTTCGTCATCTGCCATAGCTGCATTCGCCTCTTCTGAACAATCTACTCGAATTGTTAATTCTTCTGGTGCTTTAAAAGCTGCTTTCGAAATATTTAAATCTTCATCGGCATAACAACTCTTCATATAACTCCCCCAAATAGGTAAAGCCATAGAAGCACCTTGACCGTAAGTAATGGTTTTAAAATGCACGGCACGATCTTCTGCACCTACCCAAACTCCTGTAACCAAGTTAGGCACCATTCCCATAAACCAACCATCACTCTGATTTTGTGTTGTTCCAGTTTTACCTGCTATAGGATTTGTTAATTGATACGGATATCCAGTAATAATTTCTCGATATTCTGGACGCCATTTTTCGTACCCCTGAGTACGTAAACGCGTTCCTGAACCACCGTCTGTTACACCTTCTAAAAGTTTTACCGTAACATAAGCCACCTCTTCACTTAAAACATCTTTAGTTTTAGGCGTAAACTGATATAAAATGGTATTATTCTTATCTTCAATACTGGTTACCATAACAGGCTCTGTATAGACCCCTTTATTAGCAAACGTTGAATATGCTGCAACCATTTCGAAAACACTTAAATCTACAGTTCCTAACGCTATTGATGGCACTTCTGGAATTTCTGTAGTTACCCCTAATTTTTTCGCCATATCTATAACATGCGCAGGTCCTACCTTATCCATTAAACGTGCCGTGATGGTATTTACAGAATTCGCTAAAGCATTTTTAAGTGATCTAGAACCTCCATAAGTTAACCCTGAATTTTCTGGACACCAATCTTTTAAATTCCCCCAACGGCCTTCTTCTATACAATACGGTACATCTGGAAATTCATCGCAAGGTGACAAGTGTAACTGATCAATAGCAGTAGCATATACAAAAGGTTTAAAAGTAGAGCCTACTTGACGTTTTCCTTGTTTTACGTGATCATACTGAAAATGACGATAATTCATACCGCCTACCCATGCTTTTACATGTCCAGTTTCCGGATCCATAGACATCATGCCTGGATGTAAGAACTTTTTGTAATAACGCATAGAATCTATAGGCTTCATAATCGTATCTATTTCACCTTTCCATGAAAATAAAGTCATTGGTACAGGAATATTAAACGACTCTATAATTTCTTCATTCGATTTTTTAAGATCGTATTTCATTTTTCTCCAACGTTCTGACTGACGCATAGAACGGTTCATTAAACCATCTATTTCTTCTTCATCTAAACCTAAAAATGGAGTTGTTGGATTTCTATCTTTTGTATTCTGATGATCAAATTCTGCTTGCAAATTTATCATGTGTCGTTGCACAGCATCTTCTGCATATTGTTGCATACGCGAGTCGATAGTGGTATACACTTTTAATCCGTCGCTGTATAAATTGTATTTTGTACCATCTGCTTTTGGATTATTCTTAATCCAATCTTTCATAAATTTCTTTAAATACTCTCTAAAGTATGTGGCAATACCTTCTCTATGAGATTCTGGTGTATAATTTATAATAAGATCTGTTTTCTGAATAGAATCTTTTACACGCTCTGTGATATATCCATATTTTTGCATCTGACTTAAAACCACATCTCTACGATTTTTTACACCTTCAGGATTACGTCTTGGGTTGTATAACGATGAGTTTTTAAACATCCCAACTAACATTGCCGATTCTTGAATATCTAGTTCTTGTGGTTGTTTTCCAAAATAAATACTGGCAGCACTTTTTATTCCATCGGCATTATTTCCGAAGTCATAAATATTAAAATACTGCGTAATAATTTCTTCTTTGGTGTATTGGCGCTCTAAACGAATAGCAATAATCCATTCGTTTACTTTTTGCATTAAACGCTCTACAATATTCTTAGAACCTTCTCCGTGAAATAATTGTTTTGCCAATTGCTGAGAAATGGTACTAGCTCCACCACCTTTACCCATTTTTACAATGGCTCTTAATGTACCGCGACCATCGATACCAGAATGCTGATGAAAACGTGCGTCTTCTGTCGCAATTAAAGCATCTACTAAATGTTGCGGCAACACTTCGTAATCTACTGGTGTACGGTTATCGTTAAAATAAAATTTCCCTAAGGTCTTCCCGTCTGAAGAAATTATTTCTGTTGCTAAATTTGTTTTCGGGTTTTCTAACACCGTGTGATCCGGTAAATCACCAAATACTGAAGCCGATAAAAACAGTAAAATAAAAGCGATAATCCCGGTAAGGAAAAGAATCCAAAACCAACGTATGTATTTACCATAACCTTGGTTTTTTACTGGTTGTTTCTTTTTTGCCATAAAATTAATGAATTGTTGTATTTTCTATTCTGAAGCCTACATCTGTAATGCCGTCAAGATTTGTTACACCATTTACCTTGCCATTTTCCCTCATGGCTTGTTGTATTTTTACAGTATAAGTTCCAGACTCACTTAAAATAAAGTCCTCCTTATACCATAATTTATTTTCTTTTATACTATTAAATCCTTCACCTAAAAATTCGCCACTAGGTTTTGCCATTTTATACTCTAAAGTATCGGTTATGGTTTTTCCGTGTGGAAATCCTAAGTCTACAATTAAAAACAAATTACTGTATTTATAATCGTTGTTGTTTCTAATATTTACGAAAAAATTATAGGTATTAGTTGTATCTGGAGCTGTAAAATTAAACTGAACAACCTCATCTTTATTCCAAGTACCTGGTACCGACTTATAATCGTCGAAAACCTGATTCGAATCGCACGACGTCACTATACTAAACAAGATTAAAAAAAATAAAATCGCACTACTTCTCTGCATTGGTATTCGGATTTGATTTTTGATTAGGATTTGCTTTAGCATTAGGGTTGGGTCTAGGCTTCGGCTTTGGCCTAGCATTGGGATTAGGCTTCGCGTTTGGGTTTTGGTTAGGATTCTGTTTATTTTGAGGTTTCCTTTTATTTTTATTTCTATTATTTCTGTTCGGTCTTGGCTTTGCTGCGCCTCCCTCTTCTGTTGCCGTATTGGCTTTAGCATTAGGGTTGGGTTTTGTATTTGAATTACCCTTTACCTTAGCGTTTGGATTCTGATTAGGGTTTGAAGGTTTTTTTCTTCGTACCGGTCTTTTCGTTGCAGGTTTTGTTGCTACAGCACCATCAGTTGCATCCTTACTTGTTGGCCTTGAGTTTTTATTCGTTCTACGTCGCTTAGACTTTTTTGGTTGATCAAATCGTGTTAAACTATCTTGACCTACAACGTTCTCAAACTCAACTTTAGTATCTTCTAATAAATCTACAGCGTATTCTTCTAAACTTGCAACCGTTTCATTTTTCTTATTTAATGCGATAATTTCTTTGGCTTGTTCAATAGTAATTTTATGCCAATTCATCCACTCACCTTCATAAGCATACCACATATGACCTTTAAAAATATCTGTTTTCTGACAAACAGCAGTTCCTTTTTCGGTCTTTAGTTTTACTTCTGTTTTAGGGAATTGCTTTAATGCATCTAAATACGTATCTAACTCGTAATTTAAACAGCATTTTAATTTTCCGCATTGTCCAGCTAATTTCTGAGGATTTAAAGATAATTGCTGATATCTAGCTGCCGAAGTACTTACCGATCTAAAATCTGTTAACCAAGTAGAACAGCATAACTCCCGACCACAAGATCCAATACCTCCTAAACGTGCAGCTTCCTGACGAAATCCTACTTGTTTCATTTCGATACGGGTTCTAAACTCGCGTGCAAAAACTTTAATTAATTCTCTAAAATCTACACGTTCTTCTGCAGTATAATAGAACGTAGCTTTACTTGCATCTCCTTGATATTCGATATCGGAAATCTTCATATGAAGTTTTAAATCGATAGCAAATTGTCTGGCTTTAACTTTCATTGGCTCTTCCTTGTCCCGAGCCTCAGACCAAATATCAATATCGCGTTGCGATGCTTTCCTGTATATTTTTAAAATCTCTCCATCTTGAGAGATTTTTTTACGTTTCATTTGTACTCTTACCAATTCTCCGGTAAGGGTAACCATTCCAATATCGTGACCATTTGCTGCTTGAGTAGCAACAATATCTCCAATACTTAATGTTAAATTCTCGGTATTTTTATAGTATTCTTTTCGTCCGTTTTTAAAACGGACTTCAATCCAATCAAAAGGAGCTTCACCATTTGGAAGCGACATATTTGCAAGCCAATCGAAAACCGTTAGTTTGTTGCAACTATCCGTTCCGCATGTTCCATTACTTTTGCAACCTTTAGGTTGGCCATCTTTTCCTGTCGAACAACTTTCACAAGCCATAAATTATGTATATATAGATTCTGATAATCAACGATTAACAGAAGAGAATTAGTAAAATGAAGTTTCAATTTTTAAAACTTCATATAGTTGTGAGCAGGACAAGCCTAACACTCACTTTAGTCTGTAAAGATATGATTATTCTAAAGACTTGAAAAAAAGAAATTTTAATTCAACTCAACTTCATAGTTTAATCGATTTGATAAGGATTTTAATTCTTTTTCAGACTTAAATACATTAGAAAGCAATGTTCTACTCCAACCAATTTGATTAGCGTAGTCGTTAAAAGAATTCGTTTTCCAATTAAAGCCTTTTTTCCAGAAACTATCTGGAGAAACGTAACAAAATGTATAATCGAATATTAAACTTGAAGCATTTTTTTCGTCGTGTTTAGGAATATATTTTGGCGCTAACAATGTTATATCATGAGCTTTACACGACTTACGTATATTTTCGATTAGATTTGGATAATCGTCTCGAATAGCATCTAAATCGAAATCGCTATACTCTGTATTTCCAATTTTTTGAATGGGTCTAATTTGAAGCATATCGAAACTATCTCCATTAAAATACTTGAAAAAATCTTTGAGCTCGTAAAAATTATCTTTGTTGAAGGTGTAATTAATACGCACTTTAAACTTATAAGTAGACTTTAGCCTTGCAAATACTTGAAAGACATTTTGAAACTTTTTGTAACTCGCCTTATTCATGAAATTTTCGTAACTCGTTTTTGTTACGCCATGAAGTGAAATTGTAAACTCGTTAAGTCCGGCTTCTAAAAGAGAAATAATTTTCTCTTCGGTTAGTAAATTAGCGTTAGTTGTAATTGAAATATAGGGTACGCGATATGTTTTCCCTAATTGTACAATTCTTACCAAATCTTTATATAAAGTTGGCTCTGTACCGCAACCTATCTGAAGTTTTAAAGCTCGACTAAAAATAGTGCTTGCAACTTGATTAATCTCGTCTGCTTTAAACTGTCCTTTTAAGGTTTTTACATAATCTACATCTGTAAAATAACACATTTTACAACGTAAATTACATGCCATTACAGGATCTAAGTTTACCGCCAAATACCGCTTATTAAACGTATGCAACACAAAAAGACCAAGGAATTTAATTCTGTGACTTTTTATTTTTCGATTGAGTTGTAACAGTTTATAAACGTTCATTAAATCAATTATTTTTCACACTAATAATATTTACAGGACATGCTTTTGATGCATTTTCGCAAGCCTCTAATATAGAATAATCATTACTCTTTAATGTGAAAAACCCTTTTTTTTCTTGCCCCTGCAACAAAACTGTTTTGCCGTCTTTTTTAGACATTTGGAATTGTTGCGGCGCCATTTCTACACAATAATTACAGCCGATACATTTATTTCGCTGTAGCGTAATTATAACCATTAGGCTTCAACTTTATTTTCTACAATTTTATATAATTTATCTGATGGACGTATTCTAAACTCAAGTGGTATAGTTACCATATCGCCTTTAGAGCCTTTTGCAGATTTTTTATTATTAGCCATAAGTTCTTCTACTTTCATTTCTTGAGCTCCTGTTGTTGGCCCAGTAACAAGAATAGTATCGCCTACAGTAACTTCGAATGCCTCAATTTTAAACTCTCCAATTTTAGCTTTGGGATAAAAATGTGTGCCTTTGCCAATATATACTTTCTTTTGTGTGGCATGCGACCCTGAGCCATTACTCCACTCTCCTAATTTCTGACCTAAATAATAACCACTCCAAAATCCGCGATTGTAAACTTTTTCAAGCTCTTGCATCCAGCCAATCACTTTCTCTTTGCTATACGTTCCATTATCAATACTATCTATAGCATCTCGGTAACATTTAATTACTTTTGCAACATATTCAGGTGCTCGTCCTCTTCCTTCAATTTTTAAAACAGTAATTCCTGCATCTATAATTTCATCTAAGAAATCTATGGTACATAAATCTTTTGGCGACATGATATACTCATTATCTAATTCCATTTCGAAACCTGTTTCCTGATCGATAACCGTATATTTTTTTCTACAGTTTTGTTTACATGCCCCACGATTAGCAGAAGAATTAGCCGAGTGCAAACTCATATAACACTTTCCTGAAACTGCCATACATAATGCACCGTGTCCAAAAATTTCTATTTCGACTAAATTCCCAGAAGGTCCCTTAATTTGTTCCTTTTTTATGGCCTCGGTAATCTTCTTAACCTGACGCAAACTTAACTCTCGGCTTAACACCATAGTATCTGCAAATAATGCGTAAAACTTAACCGTTTCTATATTGGTAACATTTATTTGCGTAGAAATATGAACTTCCATACCATGCTCTCTAGCCATGGCAATCACGGCCTGATCCATAGCAATCACAGCTGTAATATTAGCTACTTTTGCTTGTTTTATAAGTGTTTTTACGATTGATAAATCGTGATCGTAAATTATAGTGTTTAAAGTTAAATACGTTCTTACGTTTTTAGCTTCGCAACGTTTTGCTATTTCAGGAAGATCGTCTAAAGTAAAGTTTACTGTAGCTCGCGCTCGCATATTAAGTTGTTCTACACCAAAATAGACTGAATTTGCGCCATTATCTAGAGCAGCCTGCAAAGATTCGAAATTCCCTGCTGGAGCCATTAATTCTATATGTTGCATATTCTTACTCTTTTAAAGCATCTGTATTCAAGCTATCAAAAATATTACGAAGGTCTTTTTTGTACGGCAAATGGTCTGCACGTCCTTTTTTAAAGATGTCGTTACTATTTCCTTGACCTTTACGCAATGCTTTTTGTTCTTCGTAAGGTAAACTATGAATCTCTTTACAAGTTGTTGAGCAACAACCATCCATTTCTGCCTTACATTTTTCACATTGAATAAACAGTAAATGGCACGCATCATTCGCGCAATTTTCGTGTGTATCTGCAGGTTCTCCACATTGGTGGCAACAAGCTATAACATCGTCGGTAATACGTTCTGAACGACGTTCGTCGAACACGAAGTTTTTTCCTAAGAATTTATTTTCAAGCTTACGATCGTTAACTTGTCTGGTATATTCAATAATTCCACCTTCTAGCTGAAATACATTTTTAAAACCTTTATGTTTAAAGTAGGCACTTGCTTTTTCGCAACGAATACCACCTGTACAATACATAACCAGTTTTTTATCCTCTTTAAATTCCTTTAAATCATTTTCAATAATTGGTAACGATTCTCTAAAGGTATCGACATCTGGACGACGTGCATTTTTAAAATGCCCGATTTCACTCTCGTAATGATTACGCATATCTACAAGAATGGTATTTTCGTCTTCTATTAATTCGTTGAACTGAATAGCATCTACGTGTCTACCTTTATTAGTAACGTCGAAAGTCTCGTCGTTTAAACCATCGGCAACAATTTTGTCACGCACTTTAACTTTCAGTTTTAAAAATGACATATTATCCTGCTCTACAGCAATATTAAGTCGAATATCTTTTAAAAATGAAATAGAGTCTAAATGCGTTTTAAATTCGTTGAAGCGATCTGCTGGCAAAGACAATTGCGCATTTATACCTTCGTGAGCGACATAAATTCGCCCTAGAACATCTAATGCGTTCCAAGTAATAAATAACTGATCTCTAAAGGTGTGAGGATTTTCAATTTTAGCGTACTGATAGAAAGATAAGGTTAATCGATCTTTTCCTGCTTTTTCGATTAACTCTGCACGTTCTTTAGCACTTAATTTATTGTACAGTTGCATGCTATACTAATGTTTTAAGGTTAAAAAATATTTTTGCAAAGGTACTGATTTTAGACAAAACACTAAATTTTAATTAAAAAAACCTTAGTAATGAATTCTACATCAAGCCTCTACAATGAGTTTCATGCCGCAAATTTATTTATTATCAATAATTTTTCATACTTTATTAAGCTACGAACAAACTAAAAAAGGTTGCTATTTAAAATTGTTAGATGATCCAAGAAGTCGTATTTTAGCAGCTCTTATTTCAGTATAAAAACACAATTAGATGAGCAAGGAAAAAGAAGCAAAATTAAAAGCGTTACAGCTTACTTTAGATAAATTAGACAAGACTTACGGTAAAGGTACCGTAATGAGAATGAGCGATAAAGCCGTAGTAGAGGTTGAAGCAATACCAAGTGGATCTTTAGGTTTAGATTTAGCTTTAGGCGTAGGAGGATACCCAAGAGGACGTGTTATAGAAATATATGGACCAGAATCTTCTGGTAAAACAACACTAACATTACACGCTATTGCAGAAGCTCAAAAAGCTGGTGGAATCGCTGCGTTTATTGATGCAGAACACGCTTTCGATAGATTTTATGCCGCTAAATTAGGCGTAGACATAGACAACTTAATTATATCGCAACCAGACCATGGGGAACAAGCATTAGAGATTGCTGAAAACTTAGTACGTTCTGGAGCTATAGATATTGTAGTTATTGACTCGGTTGCAGCATTAACACCTAAGAGTGAAATTGAAGGTGAAATGGGAGATTCTAAAATGGGATTACATGCCCGTTTAATGTCTCAAGCCCTTCGTAAGCTTACAGGGTCTATTAGCAAGACCAACTGTACTATGTTTTTCATTAACCAATTACGTGAAAAGATTGGTGTTATGTTTGGAAACCCAGAAACAACTACAGGTGGTAATGCCTTAAAGTTCTATGCTTCTGTACGTTTAGACATTCGTAGATCTACTCAGATTAAAGATACTAATGGTGATGTTATGGGTAACAAAACCAAAGTAAAAGTGGTTAAAAACAAAGTAGCTCCGCCATTTAAAACAGCTGAATTCGACATTATGTATGGTGAAGGTGTTTCTAAAGTAGGTGAAATTTTAGATTTAGCAGTAGAGTTAGAAATTGTTAAAAAGAGTGGTTCATGGTTTAGCTACCAAGACACGAAATTAGGACAAGGACGTGATGCTGTTAAGATTATGATAAAAGATAATCCAGAATTATTTGAAGAACTTGAATTAAAAATAAAAGATGCCATTAAAGCTATGAAAGAATAATTTAAATAGTATTCTTCAGCATTGTAGTGCTTAAATGTTAAAATCCCGATGTATTTCGGGATTTTTTATTTTTCGACGCAACCTTTTTAAAACATCTACATCTATAAATAAACACTCTAAATTTATAGACATGAAAAAACTTCTTTTATTATTTGTAGCAACATTAACGTTAGCATCTTGCGACACCAATGATGATAACATAAATTATTATTATGATGCTGTTCCCACAGTTTCTGCAGACGTTCCTCCAACCATGGAAACCGACAAAGCCTACACCATTACTATAGACTATAAGAAACCTACAAACTGTTACACGTTTGCAACAACTAATATTGAAGGTCGTATTATAGAAACAGAAGACCCTGATAATCCTGACGCTGAACCAACAGAAACAAGAATTATAACAATGGCAGTCATTAACAGAGTTGATATTAAAACAGATGGCGAATGTGAAGAACTTGCCGAAATAGCACAAACTCCTGTAAATTTCGAAACACTAGAATCGGGATCTTATATTTTTAGATTTTGGGCAGGTGTAGACGAAAATGAAGAAGATATATTCTTAGAATATCCTGCTCAAATCTTATAAAACATTTATTAATTTAAAATCAATTTTACAAAGACATGAAAAAATTACTTTTATTATTCGTAGCCGCATTAACTTTAGCATCTTGCGACACTAACGACGATTATTCAAATTTTTACTATGAATACGTCCCAACAGAAGAAGCAGACGTTCCTGCTGAAATGGAAATTGGTAAAATTTACCGAATACATGTAGATTATATTGCACCAACAACGTGTTACCAATATGTAAATCTAGACTACAACAAAAGCATTGAAGATATAGATGATCTAGATGGTAACCCTATTGAAACAAATATTAGAACGATAGGCATTGTAAATAGAGTATTCGAAGATGACGCTTGCGAAGTTTCAGACGCTACTAAACAAGTCTTTTTTGATTTTGAACCAAGAGCCGAAGGTCCATACGTGTTTAGATTCTGGGTTGGAGAAGATGAAGAAGGCGAAAACATATATTTAGAATACGAAACTGAAGTTATATCGCATATTGACTAATTATTTATAATAACTAAAAACCCCTTTGAGTTTAGACCAACTTATATCTAAATGTAAACGGAATAATCTTAAAGCACAAACTGAATTATATACGCTATACTCTAGCAAATTATACGCAGTGTGTCTCAAATATTCTCGTAATACTGCAGAAGCTCAAGACAATCTGCACGATGCCTTTTTGACTATATTTAGCAAAATATCGCAATATAAAAACAAAGGTTCTTTTGAAGGTTGGATGAAGCGTATTACGATTAATACCGCATTGCAGCGCTATCGTGAAAAAGGCGTTTTTAATATTATTAATGAAGACATTACAGAAGAAGCAGTAGAGGTTAATGATTATGACGATATCTCGTTAGATTTTCTTTTAGGACTTATTCAAACCCTACCTAATAGATACCGAATGGTCTTTAACCTCTATGTTTTAGATGGCTACTCGCATAAAGAGATTGCCGAAATGCTAAAAATTTCTGTAGGGACTTCCAAGTCTAATCTAGCTCGAGCTAGATTAATTTTACAAGAAAAAATTGATAAAGCTAATTTGAATCTTGAATCACATTCTATTTAATGAGTGATAAAAAAAACATAGACCGTCTATTTCAAGAACGCTTAAAAGATCTTGATGTTACCCCACACCCAGAAGTTTGGAACGGTATTGAGGCAAAATTAAAAACACAACAGAAACCTAAACGTGTCATCCCTATTTGGTGGCGCGCAGCTGGTATTGCCGCAATTTTACTTTTATTTTTAGCTTTAGGAAATTTTATTTTTAATTCAAAAACCTCATCAAATAACACCCCTAACACCATACTAGTAGACACTCCAAGCTTTAACAATTCAGATTTAAAAAATGAATCTACAGTGACTTCTACGCCTCAAGAAGACACAACAACCTTAAAGCCTCTAGATTCTATTTCTAAAAAATCATCACATTCACCTCATAATTCTATAAATAGTACTCAAATAGTAAATCAGTCTAAAAAACAAAATCTAAATCCATTTACTAAAAAGAATTCGCCGTCCACCACAGAAGCAACAGCTATAGTTACAAACACACCGAACACACCTTCTACGTCAAAACATGCGACAACAAATACTACTATTGCATCCGGAAACAAGAACTCAACAACACCCTTTAAAAGAGACACTATTTCTAAATCTATTTCAAAACAATCAATATTTACTCAAGAGCACCCTCAAATAGCAACTAACGATGTAATTAAGAATGCTCCAGAGCTTTTAAACAAAAACACGACAATAGACTCATTAAGCATTGAAGACGCCATTGCTGCAACTAACACACACCCAAAAGTTGATAATAAATTAAAAAAATGGGATATCCACCCAAACATTGCACCTGTTTATTATAGCAGTACCGGAAAAGGCTCTCATTTAGACGATCAATTTATAAGCAATTCTAAATCTGGCGAAATAAACACGAGTTACGGCGTTGGAATAGGCTATGCTATTAACAAAAAAATTAAGTTAAGATCTGGAATAAACAACCTTAAGTTAAGTTTTAATACTAACGATGTTGTTTTACTTGAAAATCCTGGAATTTCAAGTAGTAGAGGCGTCCCTAATTTACAGCACGTTTCTAAAACCAATCAATCTCAAAATTATTCTTTTTTAAATGCGAATAAAGTTTCTACGATTCAAAACAGTACGTTTACAAGCAACAACGAAAGTGGTTCTATTAATCAAAACATAAGCTATTTTGAATTGCCTTTAGAAGTAGAATACAACATTTTAAATAAACGAATTGCCATTAACGTAATTGGGGGCTTTAGCACATTTATTTTAGAAGATAATCAAATATATTCTGAAAATAATACAAGTAGAATTCTTATTGGCGAAGCAACAAATATTAATGATTTTAGTTTCAGTACTAATTTTGGAATTGGTTTCGATTACAACTTTTCGAAACGATTTAATTTTAATCTTGAACCAACTTTTAAATATCAACTAAACGCTTATAACAATACTTCTGGAAACTTTAAACCATATATAATTGGGGTGTATACAGGATTTAGTTTTAAGTTTTAAGTGTTAAAGTGTTAAAAATTCTGACCGAAACACCTAGTATTTCTGGTATTTTTAAGGCTGAGATCAAAATTTAAAGCGTACAGTAAGAAGCAAATAACGCTCTTGTAAATTATGTTCGAAAATGGTACTAGAAAAATCCGATTTATAAATATTTCTAAACGTATCCTGATTCAGTAAGTTATTTGCATTTAAAATATATTCTAACTTGCCCTGCTTTGGTTTGTAGCTAAATGTTGCATTCAAAAATAAATCATCAGTATTAGCATTAGACAAATCTGAATTAAAATATTGACTAGAAACACTACAATTAAAATCGTTTTTTTGATATGTCATTTTAAATTTATTTTCGAGCGATGTAAATGCGGTTACTATATTACTAGCTTGGGTTTTATATGTATTATGATTAAACATTAAAACATTACTAAAGTTAACAGAACTTCTAAATCCAGTTCTAAAAGAAAACTCTCCCATAAATGATTTCGCCGTATTATCTCTTAATTCCGAATTATTGATGACGTTTTGATAACTAGACAAGCCATAAGTTGTTCTTAAATTTAGTGTAGTTTTTAAAAACCGGATGTATTTCTCTAAATCTAAACCTACATTTAACTTTTTATTATCGGTCGCCGCAACTACTGCATTGTAAACTTGAAAGTCCTCATCGACTTGAAGATTACTTACATAACCATACGCGCTATATCTGAAATCACTAAACACATTAAACTGAAATAGATTAAAAAAATCGTTAACCCGAAACCCAACCGACCCCGCATGTGTTTCAAATAAATTAAAGTTAAAATTATTTCTTAACAGTGTTCGATAGGTTGTTAGTATTAGCCCCGAATACACATGGCTGACATCAGGTATCTGATTACTTAACTTATAATTTAGGGACAAATTCGTTTTTTTGTTTACGGCATAAAACAGTTCTAATTCCGGTTGTATATTAAAAATATCATTCCTATAATTAGTTGTATTTATATCGTTTAAAGCAATTTTATAATAATTTATTTTAAGGCCAGTTTCTAACCGCCATTTTCCGAATTTTAATTGATAATTCAAATTAGCAAATAGATTTGTGTTCTTATAATATATATCATTATTACTACTTTCATTATTAATTTGAACACCTTCTAATTCGGAATTTACAAAATTTTCAGCAAAAGTATATCCCACCTTTGCCTCGTACTCGCTTCGATTTCCTCTTGATAAAAAAGCCGATTCTAACCTTAAATAATTCGTTTTAAAATCTATATCTTGATAAAATTGATTTATATCATAAGCGACATCTACATTTTGGGGCAAACGGTTTGTAGACACATTACTAGTAAGCTGAAATACACTCTCAGCATTTAATTTACATGTATATTCTGTATTATTTTTCAGAAATAAATCCTTACTTTTTGTATCACTATTAAACTCTAAATTATTATTAAAACCATTACTACTTTTTTCGACAATTTTAGAATCTAAAATTCCATCAGAAGTTAATAGTGACGATTTATTAATATTATAAATAAGCTTATAAGTAAATGCATTTACTAGTGGATTTTTTACCACATCTTCATAATTATTAACATCTAACTCTTCGTTGTTAATGCCGTATGTTGTTTGAATCTGCTCCTCCCGAATTAACCGGTCTTTAAATAGATTATAATTTAAACGAATAGACAGTTTTTCATTTACACGGTATAACCCATTTAGACTACCAAACAGGTTATTATTAACCCGAATTTTATCTGCTGGCAAATTGGAGTTAAACCCTGTGTTGTTAACCAAATTGCTTGTTCTTTGGATAGCCTCGTTTAGAGTAGACATATCTAATATATTAGAGACAAAATTATAAGGGCTATAATTTTCGCCTATAGAATTATAACTTAAAACTGCAAACCCTTTAAATGTTTTAGAAACCGCTAGAGGGGTTATTTTAATTTTCTCTTTATCCTTATAACCTAATCCTAATTCCAGATTTCCAGAAAAATCTGTTTTCCCTTTTTTTAGCACGAGATTTAAAGCCACGTCTTTAGAGCTTATTACATCCTTAAGTAGAGGGTTTTCATTATAATCCTCAATAGCTTGTATTTCTTCAATGATTTTAGGATCAATATTTCGTGTTCCAATAGTATAATTCGCGTCGAAAATATTATCGTTATCCAACAATAGCCTTGTAACCGATTTACCTTTAAATTTTAATTCTCCATTTTCGGCCACTGTTATACCGGGTAACTTTTTTAAAACATCTTCTACTACGCGTTCTGTACCGTCTTTAAATCTATTTATATTATAAACGGTAGTATCTTGCTTAATTGTAACTCCTTTTTTTTCTCCTTCGATTAAGACTTCGTCTAGCAGTGTAGCATGTCGCTCTAATTTAAAATTTAAAAACCCAGAAAGTTGTTTCACACTGATTGATACTAATTTAGAGCTATAGTTAAGAAGCGACGTTTCTACCTGAACAGAATCTACTCCAGTAGGAAGCATTAGGCTATACGCACCCAACTCATTTGTTTTAGTAAAGGCAATTAACCCAGAATCTTTAGTATTTTTAATTAAAATATTTACACGCCATAAAGGTAAATTTGTTTCTATGTCGTATACCTGCCCTTGT
Source organism: Formosa agariphila KMM 3901 (assembly GCF_000723205.1). NCBI lineage: Bacteria > Pseudomonadati > Bacteroidota > Flavobacteriia > Flavobacteriales > Flavobacteriaceae > Formosa > Formosa agariphila. The sequence continues at coordinate 4,101,438 of NZ_HG315671.1, forward strand.
AGCTTAACTTGTGAAATAGCTAAGAAATGTACTGAAAAGCACAAAACCACAACTAAAGTTGTGGTTTTACTTTTAAGCTTTAATTTAATTAAATTATTCTTTAATATAGGTCTCAATATTTTTTGTAGGTATTGACATTGAACCTCCAGCTGGGCTTCTATAATTTTGTAAATCGAGATATTTATTCTGATAAATCTCAATAAATTCATCCCAACTTATGGCTTCATTTTGTGTACTTTCAAACGGGTTTTCAATCGTAGATTGTGAATTTTTTAATTCAATTTTATTCGCTACTATTTTAAAGACGCCATCTAAAGATTCTGTCTTTAAAATAAGCCCCGGTAGGCCTCCAAATTTCCATGGCCCTGTTGAGAAAGGAATTTCTGTAGTAAAATAAGCCTTATAATCTCTACCTCTGTAATGCGTTGTAGCCTCTTGACACTTGTAACCTAAAATTTCTTTATAATTTTGAGACAGTGTCCAATTAAACATGACACTCAAATCATCTTCTATAAGATAAAATTTAGACATTATGTTTTCTTTATTAAAAACCTTGTCTGTTTTTAAATCCTTAAAAATTATTGGATTTTTAGTTGGGCGAATAGCCAAAATAGTGCCTTGTTCCCCATCAGATTCACGTACAAAGTTTGAGTTATTAAGAAAATCCATTTCGTAAGCGGCAACATTATTATTTGCAATGAGCGTAGAGTTAATTTCCGTTACATTTGGCATACCTTCAAGTTGCTTTGTATAAATGTAATTTACAATAATGGAAGCATTGGCCTCAGTAGTTTGACTATACGATAACGAACATAGACACCCAAATAAAAGAATAAAATAATATTTCATAATTGTAGCTAGTTTTATTGGCCTCCAGCATCACTCATTTGCATGTCAATATATCGTTGAGCTGATGCACGAGCAGCACTACATGCCATTGCAATTGCTTCCGGTCCATAACCAGGCACATATTCTGTAAATGAGGTATAGTAATCTCCATTATAAGTAACATTTGCTGTACAACAAAATCCAGGGCTCTCTGCTACTTTAGCTTGTGGCTTGTCTAGATCTTTATTTGTAAATGACATTAATCCTAATGTTATAACAAAAACAATAATATTTTTTTAAATTTAATATAAAAAAGGTTAGTTAATATTTCTTAATTTAAGAAGCTTTTTTTTTAATAAACCAAAATAAAAAACTAGTGCTAGTTAAGTTGCAACCTTATGTTAAATAGATACTAAAGGGGCTTCTTAATTTCCTTCAATAGTATTCAACATGATAAAGAAAAAAAAAATCAATTCACAAAGTTTAATTAATTAATTATCAGATTTAAGAATATATTTTTTTCATTAATGTGATTTCCATTTATAGACTTCCAACTGATTTAAAATAATATTTCGGGACTTTTCTTTTAAGGCTTTACAGTTGTCTTTAAGTGTCATACCAGCTGTTGGTAAAAATTCATGAACACGAACCCGCATTTGACCAGGACTACCACTAAAAAAATCGAATGAAAAACGCTCCTTATTATCAGCAAATGTAATAGGAACAATAGGAATTTGATGATTTATTGCTAAACGAAAAGCACCATCTTTAAACTGATCTAAGAGTATGTCTTCTTCAGACACTCCTCCTTCAGGAAATATACAAATACTTAAACCTGATTTTAATCGTCGCTCTGCACTTTCGAACACAGCATGTCTACTACGCAAACTGTCGCGATCTACCAAGATACAAGTCCGTTTATAAAAAAAACCAAACAACGGAATTTTAGCCAATTCTTTTTTACCTACAAATACAAATGGATTCTTAACGGTGACTAACATGAGCATAATATCGGTCATGGAAGTATGGTTTGCTATAAACATATAGCTCTCCTCTATATTTGGAATCTCTTCCCGTTCGATCTTCCACCGAAAGCACATTCCTATTAAAATAAATTTAGACCAAAGTCTAGCCATTCTAAAAAAATATGGGTACCACGATTCCTTAGAAATAGAAATTAACAAAAAAGGTAGAAGTATTAGGATTGGGATTGCTACTAAAATATAGAACCACACACGATATAGAATCCAAAAAATATATTTAAATATCTTCATACTTGTCAAAAATACATAAAATGAATGCCATTAAAGCCATACTAAAGTATCACTTTTTATAATTTAAAATTAAACTCAGTGCTTTCAGATACATCTAAAACCAAATTACTTCTATATTAAGAAACACAGAAACTTAAAAAACGGCATAAAAAAAGCCCCCTGAAGACAGGGAGCTTTATGAATTATCTTGAGTTCGTATTGTATTAGTTCACGACCTTTTTGGTCACAACAATATTCCCTTCTAAAACTATTGAGGCTAAATAAATACCTTTTGAAAATTTAAAGCTCTCATTTAACTGAGTACTATTACCACTAGATTTAAATGAAACAATTTGTTTTCCACTAATATCATACATTTTAACTTCCTTAATGGTTTTAAATGCTTTTACATTCAATACATTATGGACAATAGTAACAAATGTTCTAGATTTCTCTAACTCGTCTACAGAAAGTGTTTTCTTATAATGTAAAACAAAACGATCATTAATCTCTCCTTGTTCTCCAGAGAAATCATACGGCGACATTCTTAAATCATGCTCCATATTTAAATAAGTATCTTCTAAGTACAAAGGTTGCTCATCATCAACAAATACAGAACCACTTAAATCACCGATTGCAATTTTATAGCTTCCACCTGCTGGAAGATTAACTCCTACTGGAATTCCTTCTGAATCTGAGAAAGGTAATGGCCGTCCTTGAATAACCATTTTTGAATCTTCTACCATGGTGTAAACATCTAACCCAACTAAATCTGAATACGTATCGTATAATTTATCTTTTCCCAGAGTTGCACCCTCTACATACCCTATTAAAGTACTTGCAGAAGTATTAGCTGCATCGATTAAACTTAACCAAATTAATTGCTTCCCAGTATTATCTGTAGCCATATTTGTTTTAAAGAAACCAGAATTATCATAGCCATTACCATCTCCATCATATCTCATATCATTCGTAAAAACAGCTTGCCCCTCTGCAGATGCTTCGTCTAACTGTACAAAAAATGCTTGTCCAGAAGAAATATTTCCTTCAGTTGTTTGCGGTGGGTTCGCTCCTGTAGAATTATAACTAACATACTGCTCGTTATAATTATATGCCAAACTTTGATACTGACTGCTCGTTAAAGGAGAATTTACATTCTTAATTGCTAAATTATCTGCCCAAAAACAAATAGTTCCATTTAATGCTGTATTAGCTGCTAAAAACTCATCACCACTAATCGCAGACGGATAAGGATTCCCTATAAGGTTCCAGTTTTTTAATTCTTCTTGTTTATCTGAATCACTAGATTTTAATACAGCTACACTTTTACTCCCATTTAGTGGAACTCCCTTAAAAACTGCTGTGAACCATGGAAAAACGAATTCTTGGGGAATTTGAACAGCATATCCTTTTGCTGACTCCATTAAGCCTCCTGAAGTAATCCAACTGCCATTTACATCCCATTGAAAAACAGGAGTTACATATGGTGAGGTAATAGTATTTACATTATAGTTTCCTACTGGCGTAGACCACATAATAAAATCGTCACTTTTAATATTATTTACATTTCGTAACATTGTAATATCACCAGTATTGATATTATCGTCTGTATCCTCGCTAGTTTGAATTAAGTTTGAACTATCTTCAAATATTAACTCACCTCCAGTTTCCACCATTACATTTCCACTCAATGTCACAGTTGACCCCGATAGAATAGTAGCACTACTCCCCGAAGGAACTACACAATCACAACCTTCTAAATTACCCATCTCCTTATAGTCTGAGGAAAATATGAAACGCCTATTTTCTGGTTTAACAACAATACCTGCTTCCACATATGAAGGTGGTAGCTGCCACGCATTTCCATCCCAATAAACGGGAGTACCTCCTTGAGTTAATGAAACTGCTGTAAAAACTGATCCAAAAGAATTTGAAACTTGTAATTTATATTTACCTAAATCCTCTAACTGAATGTCATCACTTAATGTTAATGTATTGGAATTAGCCCCAGAAATAGGAGTGTTATATTTATACCATTGGTAGGATAACTTTTCATCCGCTGCCCCTGTCGCATTACCCGAAACTTGAGCTATTGCAGAAAAAGAAATATCATCACTATTAGGAATTTTACACACATAATTTGAAACTGGATATTTAGTAATTACAGGTGTTTTAATATCAAACGACCCACGATTATATGCTAAGAATGCAAGATCCGCAGTACCGCCTGCAACCATATTAATATTATTAATATTTGCCACATTATCTGGTGTAATTTCAAAATCTTCAAATCTAAAAGCAGCCATACGTAAAGGTCGTTTTTCATCTTCAGTAAATGTTCTTATTTGCGGTTTAGCCACCCCATAATTTAAACCTGCCTGCAGTGAATATAAATCTAATCTCCACATAGCCAAAAGTCCGTCTCCAGCATAATCCTCTACTTCTTCCTGAATAATTGATAATTTTATAGGTCTTCCTACTACATTCCCTGAATCATCAGCATAATAATAAATATCTGTACTTCCTGCTTTGGCTATTTGAGTTATTAAAAAATCTGGAGCCCCGTCATTAATACCTCCTAATTGTCCACCACTACTATAAAACCCAACATCGGCCAGCTGATTAAAGTTAGTTACACCTGTTCCTAAATCTAATCCATTAATACCATCTACTAAGTTTTCATAAATCGTTGCATTCAAAATTTCTGGGGAGGTAATCATCTCTCCTTCATTTACCTCACCATCTATCAAGTCTGCCATTGCTAAGTAATTAAGCGAGTAAGTTGAACCATCGACACCATTAGTACTATATGCATTAAATAACTGCGAATCGAAATCAACATTCTTTTCAGTTAATAAATCATCATCAACACCTGTAGAATAAGTGACTCCATCAAAAGTAAATGCTAAAAGATCATGACGCGTATTTGGCATTAAATCTACATTTGCGGTATCTGCTTTCCATTGTGATGATCTCCAAAACCCCTTATAGGTAGTAAAAATCTCTGTAATTCTCGTGACGTTATTATTTTCTCCATTGTCAAGAATTTTTACCTCCGGAGCTATATAATATATATTAAAGCTTGTGGAATTTCCACCAACAAGCAATTCCGCTGTAACATCATCTTTTCCAGATTCAGAAATCTCAAATGTCATTTCCATCGAGTTAACTAATATTTTACTACCTCTTTTTATAGCTACACCAGGAATACTTATAGAAGTTGAAGCTGTAAATCCTGAACCAACTATTGTGATTTTAGAGTTAGTTGTAACGCGAGTAGGAAATATTTCGGTTACTGACTGCCCTAATAATTGAAACGATACCATTACGAAAAGGAATAATATCATTTTTTTAGAAAGGTTAATACATTTTGATTGCGTAATTGTTTTTGTCATAGGTTTACGGTTTAATAAAATTAAGTTTGATAATAGCAATAATATAGCGGTAGGAAGAATATTACATTTTGTAAATACTTTTATTTAATGAATTAATTTCTTAGAAACTATTATCCCGTTGTCTAAAGTGATATTCACTAAATATACTCCTTTAGAAAAAGGAAAATTAATTGAAGTGCTGCTGCTAATTACACTAGGCACATAGTTAATAAGCTGTTTCCCATTGATGTCATACACAGCAATTCCTGTTATGTTTTTTGATGATTTAATATTTAAAGCTCCATTATTAATAAAAACATAAGTTTTAGCTACTAAATCCTCTTTTACAGAAAGTTTAGACGATGATTTATATTTTAAAATAAAGCGATCGTTTGTTACACCTTTAACCGCCGTAAATGCATAAGGCGACTGTTTTAAATCATGTTCCATATTTAAATAAGTGTCTTCTAAAAAAATAGCTTGGTTCTTATCTTTAAACAATTTTCCTTCTAGATGATCTATACCTATTTTATATGATCCGTTTGTTAAAATATCTATTCCCAAGGACACCTGATCAGAATCAATAAAAGATGAAAGAGAACGCCCTTGAATAGTCATTTTCTTTTCAGATATAAGTGAATATATATTAAAACCACTATAATTTGCATAGGCATCATACAACCTATCCTTTTCATTTGTAGCCCCCTCTACATAACCAACTAATGTGCTAACAGAGGAATTTGAATCACTAATCAAACTTAACCATATCAATTGTTTTTCTTGAGTTTCTTCTGTTGACGTTCTGAAAAAATCGGAATTATCTAAAACACTTTCATTAACCCCATATCTCATATCATTAGTAAATTTGACCGTATTATTTGAAGTTCCTTCATCCAACTGCACAAAGAAGGCTTGACCTGCAGCTATATTTCCATTAAATGCCGGGCTAGAAGGAGTCGTTCCTGTACCATTATGGACAATATATTGATCTGAATAATTGTATCCAAAATCGTCATAAAAAGGATCATTTTCTGTATTAGAAATAGCTTCATTATGCGTCCAAATGCTAACACTACCCTGTAAATTAGTGTTGTCTTCTAAAAATGTTTTAGCTGAAATAGCTGAAGGGTATGGATTTCCTAATAAATTCCAATTTGTATTTTCTGCATCCATCTCAACCGACTCCTTAGATGAACTTAATTCAACTAATACTTCACCATTATTTGGAACTCCATCAAAATTTACCGTAAAGTCTGATGCGTTTTTAACACGAGCAATATAACCTTCGCCAGCCGTCATATCAGCATTGGTAGCAGCAATCCAGTTGCCATAATCGGAAGCTTGTGGATCCCATTGATACACTCGAGACGTTGCAATGTTGTTAACATTAAAACCTAATACTGGTGAAGACCAATAAATATAATCTGATACGTCGTTCACATAGGCGTTACGTTTCATAACTATATCCCCTTCATTAATATTACCATTTTCACCATTTATTTGCACTAAACTCGCATTGTTCTCTAGAGTAAAAGTACCTTCTGGTACATAAGGAGTAGGATTATTATCAGGATCTGTACCCGCAGGAATTTCTCCTGCAACTGTAATGTTATTATATAAAGACATACTCTGTCCTGATTTTATAATTACATTTGTTCCTGCTGGAATTGTACAGTCGCAACCTTCAAGATTTATACTTTGGGCCGGATAATCTGCGGAAAAAATTAAACTACGATCTTCAACAGCTACATTTATATTTTGCTCTGTATAAGCATTAGGTAAATTCCAAGATGTACCATTCCAAATGTACGGTGTTCCTCCTTCTGATAATGACACAGGTAAAATAACTGTACCATAGTCATTAATCACTTTAAGTTTATATGTTGCCAAATCTGAGTCAATTATTTGATTTGTAATCGTATAACTATCAGTAGTAGCACCGGTAATCTCTGTATTATATTTTAACCATTGATAACGTATATCGTCTTTGGGATCAGATGTAGAACTACCATCATCAATTACAATATCGTCTATAGACGCTACAGTCGAAAACGTTATATCTGTATCATTTGGTAGCCTACATAAATATCGTGATACTGGATATTGCGCAATTTTAGGTGATTTAATTTCAAAAGCTGAGGTGTTATAAGCTAAAAAAGCCATGTCTGAAGTCCCTCCTGCCAATAAATTAATATTACCTACATCAGCTATATTTGATGCATCAATCTCAAAATACTCTAGTTTAAGACCTATAACTGAAAGAGGCCTAGTTTCATCTGTACCATATGCACGGCCAACAGGTGTCGCAATATCATAATTTGTATATGGATTAAGCCTATACAAATCCATTCGCCATTCAGTTAGGTAAACATCAGTATGAATATAAAATCTAATTGGTCGCCCAACAATATTTCCTATTTCATCTGCATAATAATATATATCTGTTCCTCCCGCTGTTGCAATTTGCGTTATAATCAAGTCTGGTACAGCATCATTCACTGCTCCTATTTGACCGTTCCCACTAAAAAAACGAATGGTTGCATTTGTATTGAAATTTGTAATACCCGTACCTAATTCAAGTCCATTTTTTCCATCCACAACAGCATCAATAATATTAAGGTTTGATATTTCCGAGTCTAATGGCCCCGTTTCAGCAGATCCGACAACATTATCTACTAAATCTCCAGTTATTATATAATTTTGCCCATATGTTGTCCCAGACACACCATTAGTAGAGTAAGCTTTAAAAACCTCTGGCGAATAAGATATTCCTTTAGCATTTAGCAAAGCATCATCCACTCCAGTAGAATAAGTTGTGCCATTATAAGTAAAGGCTAATAATTCATGTTTATCATTAGGCCAAGTGTTTTGATTATTAGCAACATACCAACTTGATTTCCAATAACCATTACCATTATAATCCCAATTGGTAAATATTTCGGTAATTTTTGAATTTAATTCATAGTTACGGCTTTTTGTATTCAGAATTAGATAACCTACATAATTAATGGTGTTTTTCGTAGAAGGAATACTTATTCCACCAATACTTAAAATACCCGTTTTATCATTGCCTGAGGCTGACCCTCCATCATCAATCTCAAGAGTCATTTCGGTAGGACTAACCAATTTTACATTTTTAATTGGAATATTCGTAATAGTAATATTATCTCTATCAGTTTCATCAAATCCAGTCCCTACAATAGTAATTTTGGTTTCGTATGTAACCCGAGTAGGAAATACATCTGTAACCGTTTGCCCATAGAAAGGCAGCGTTAAAAACAACAATATAAAAGGTAATATCTTTTTAAACGATATGCATAGCGGCATAAAAGAAGTAAAGTTTTTCATAAGCAGGGGTTTTAAATGCGTAATTTAAATCCACGTCAATACATAGGGAGAGTGGTGTATTAACATAATTTTACGTAAAATTAAGAAGAGAGTTAGTCGACACAAAAAAATTAGTTTATACGCTAATTAATACCTATGAAAGGCTATAATCTAGCACGTTGGTACTAAAACTTAAGATTTTCACGACTACCTTATGTAGCAAACTACTTACAATGTAAGTTTTGTCTACATCATAGTTTTTATTCTTAATATCAGGTACTCTTTAAACGTTTCCCTTTACTCTTTAGGTAATACCTTAATTTTTTCCATAAAAAAATTACCTTTGTGTTTCAATAAGCACAATTAACATGGCAAGAATTTTAACTGGTGTACAAAGCACCGGAATACCACATTTAGGAAATTTATTAGGAGCAATTATTCCTGCAATAAAAATGTCTGAAATAGATGCAAACGAATCGTATTTATTTATTGCAGATATGCACTCGTTAACTCAAATTAAAGACGCAGAAAGCCTTAGACATAATACCTATTGCGTTGCTGCAACGTGGCTCGCTTTTGGTTTAGATATAGACAAAGTCGTGTTTTACAGACAGAGCGATATTCCTGAAACAACCGAGTTAAGCTGGTACTTAAGCTGCTTTTTTCCTTACCAACGTTTAACATTAGCTCATGGTTTTAAAGATAAAGCAGACCGTTTAGAAGATGTAAACGCTGGTTTGTTTACTTACCCTATGCTTATGGCTGCAGATATATTATTATACGACGCCGAAGTTATTCCTGTAGGAAAGGATCAATTGCAACATATTGAAATGACTCGTGATGTTGCTTCTCGTTTTCATGCTAAAATGGGAGGTGAAACCTTCGTGCTACCGGTAGGTAAAATACAAGAAGATGGTATTTTAATTCCTGGTACCGATGGTGCTAAAATGAGTAAGAGTAAAAACAATTTGATTAATATTTTTCAAAGCGATAAAAAATTACGCAAGCAAGTCATGAGCATACAAACAGATAGTACGCCTCTTGAAGAACCTAAAGACTGGAGTACCTGTAACTGTTTTGCTATTTACAACTTATTAGCATCCGAAGAACAGATTGCCGCTATGAAAGCCAATTATGAAAACGGTAATTATGGTTACGGTCATGCTAAACAGGCCCTTTTTGAATTAATTGTTGAACGCTTTGCAGTAGAACGCGAACGTTTCGATTATTATATAAATAATTTAGAAGAAATAGATAAAGCGTTAGCCGTAGGTGCTGCAAAAGCAAAACAAGTTGCACAAAACACATTAAGTCGTGTTCGTGCAAAAGTAGGCTATTAAGACCTCTCACATTTTTGTATCTTTAGGGTGATTATTGCCCTAATATTTAATATATGCCCCACTTAAAACTTTTAGTGTTAATAATCCTTTTTGTAGGTGTTCGTACTGGATACGGACAAGAAGGATTACATTTTTCTGTAAACCACCAATTATACCTTAAAGGTAATTCTGCTTTAATAGGGAATAATATCGTGAGTGAACATGCTACAAAACCCTTTAACGACAGAGCCATTTTTAACGATAAAATTAAAATGGAATATATTGATGTCGATGATGATAAAGAAACTTTTAGTTCTAGTCAAGCCGCTTTAACACTTCCAGAACATTCTAAAAAAATAGTTTATGCTGCGTTGTATTGGAGTGCCATATACAAGTACGACAAAGGTGTAAAACGCACCTTAAATGATCAAATAGTTTACAAAGGAAATGATGAACGCTCACTAGACGTAAATAAAATACTTTTTAAAACACCACTAGGCGAATACACAGAAATTAAAGGATTAAAAGTTTACGATAGTTATTTAAATTCTTCATTTAACGACTCTAAACCTTATGTTTGTTATTCTGATGTAACCCAATTATTACAAGACACAGAAACAGTAAACGGAAATTACACCGTTGCCAATATAAAAGCCACCGAAGGCTATGTTTCTGGAGGATGTTCTGGAGGATGGTTACTTTACGTTGTCTATGAAAATCCAGACGATAAGCCTAAATACTTCACGACATACAATGGCTTTCTTGAAGTCGATAAAAAAACAGTAGACATTACGTTTGCCGATTTTAAAACTAACGAAATAGGCGATATAAAAACATCGCTTTCTATTGGAGCTTTAGAAGGTGATCAAAAATTAAAAACGGATGTTTGTAAAGTTTACAACAGTAATGTTGGAGATTATGTACCGCTTTATACCAACTTAAGAGCTGAAGATAATTTTTTTAATAGTTCTATAACTATTGATGATGTATACTTTAAAAATCGCACTCCAAATAGTATAAATACCTTAGGTTTCGATTTGGTAAAAATGGATATTCCTAATAAGGATAATTCTATTCTATCTAATAATAGCTCGGAATTAACTATTGAGTTTAAAACCAAAGCCGATCGGTTTTATTTGTTTTTTGTGGCTTTCGAAACAGAGATTAGTCCGATATATTTAGAAAACAAAAACACGGATTATTATATGACGGTAGATATTGACACCTACGCCCTACCACAAGATAAAGATTTAGAAAAAATTAAAAATTTAAAATCCACATCCATTCCAGGTTTAAAGGCAGGGTATTACCTTGTCACCAATGTGTTTTCTGTAGAAAAAAACGCAACGAATTGGAAGGAATTTTTAACAGAAAAAGGACACACACCTCATTCGTATAAAAACCCAATAAATAACTGGGATTATATTTATTTAAAAAACAGCGAAGATCCAAATGAAGTCTATTTAAAACAACGAGAATTGTCGCGTTTAGATTATTTTGAAGATATTTGGGTGTTAAAAATAAACATGTAACCCTTTAAATTATTTCGAATAACTTACCTGGCAATGGCCGAATAACGCCTTTTAATTCCATATTTAACAATATACCTGCAACCTTAAAAATGGGTAAACCACAAGCTATAGCAATACTATCTAATAATTGTTTATCAGTCTTTTTTAAAAACTCGTAAATCAAGGTTTCTTGATCATCTAATTCTACAAACAATTGTTTCTGAATAACTTTTGGCTCCCTTTCTAATTGCCAGTTTAAAATATAAGCCACATCTAACGGTGTCGAAAGTAACTGTGCTTTCTGTTGCTTAATTAAATTGTTGCACCCTTTACTTAAGGCATCTGTTGGACGTCCAGGAACGGCAAATACATCTCGGTTATAAGAATTCGCAATATCTGCAGTTACCAAACTTCCACCACGTTCTGCAGATTCAATCACAATAGTTGCTGTACTTAAACCAGCAATAATTCGATTTCGCTTTAAAAAATTATTCCGATCAAAAATAGAGGAACTCCAAAAATCTGTTAAAAATCCACCGTGTTGTTCTATTTCTGCAACATACTTTTTATGAACTTTAGGATATGTCTGATTTAATCCATGTGCCAAACATCCAATGGTTTGCAAACCATTTTTAACAGCCGATTTATGTGCTGTAATATCTGTTCCATAAGCAAACCCCGAAACAATAACTGGATTAAACACTGCTAATTCTTCAACTAATTTTTCGCAAAAAGCAATACCCGATGTTGTAATCTTTCGAGTTCCAACAATACTTATAATACGTTCTGATTTCAAATTGACGGCTCCAGATTGAAATACCAAAATAGGCCCATCAATAGAATGTTTTAGTTTTTCAGGATAATCAGAGTCTTCAAAATATAAACACGTTATATTATTTTTATGTATAAAATCTAATTCGGCTTTGGCAGCTGCTAAATGGGTACTCAAACTTAATTCGTTAAGTCTTACTTTTCCTATTCCATCAATTTTAGCAAGTATGTGTTTTTTCTCTTTAAAAACAGCTTCAGCCGATCCACAATGCTTAATTAACTTTTTAGCACCAATATCACCTACATTAGGTACATGTTGTAATGCTAAAACATATAAAAGTTGGTCTTCTGTCATAACCACATCTATCCGATTTCATTTAAACGTGAAAAAATCATTCCTTTAACGTAAATTAATCAATTGATTCTTAAGATACAAGAAACAAATTACTTTACTGTTAATAAAAAAGTGAAACACCAACTTTGAACGCACTAAAATTTGATTAACTTTGTATTTATGCAATTAGAGACTTACATAAGCGACTTACTATATAGATATGAATGTGTTATTGTTCCTGAGTTTGGAGCATTTTTAACACAACGTGTTTCGGCAAAAATAAATGCTGATACCAATACATTTTTTCCACCTAAAAAAGCCATTTCTTTTAACGAACAAATTCAGCAAAACGATGGTCTTTTAGCACATTATGTAGCTGATGTGGAGAAAATTCCATTTGAAATCGCCTTAGAAAAAATTAAAAAGCGTGTGGTTTCAATTAAATCTCAATTGGTTGAAAAAGAAAGTATTTCTTTAGAAAACATTGGAGAATTAGCTTTAAATGAAGAAGGTAAAATAACATTTGAACCTTTTAATCATTTAAACTATTTAACCGATGCTTTTGGACTAAACATAATGGTTTCTCCTGCTATATCTAGAGAAGAATATAAGCAAGAAATAGAGTCTATAGAGAAAGTTATACCGCTTACTTTTACACCAGAACGTCGTAAAACAAGACCATATTTACGTTATGCTGCTATTGCTGTACTAGCATTAGGACTTAGCGGATTTTTAGGGTCTAAGTATTATGTAAATCAGGTAGAAAATCATAATCAAATTGCGCAAGAAACCGCTAACACACAGTTAGAACACAAAATACAAGAAGCAACATTTGTTATTGAGAATCCGTTGCCAGCTGTAAGTTTAACAGTTACAAAACCTGTAGGAACATATCATATTATTGCTGGAGCATTTCGTGTGGAAGAAAACTGCGAAAAAATTGTAAGCGATCTTAAATCTGAAGGTTTCAATGCCCGAAAAATTGGTGTTAATAAATATGGTTTACACCAAGTGGTTTACGATAGCTATGAAGATAGAAAAGAAGCCTTAAATGCATTACGCGAAATTCGTAGAAACAACAATCCTCATGCATGGTTACTTGTTAAAGACTTAAAATAAAACATCTTAAACAGATATAAACACAAAAGCGTTATTGGAAATTTCCTGTAACGCTTTTTTTATGCGGTAATCCTAATTTAAGTTTGAAAGTCAACCATCGCTTTGTACCTTTGAGGCAAATAAACATCTATGGAATCAAAAACAGCAGAAGCTACTAAAACTACATTAACAGACCTTGTGTTACCAAGCGAAACAAACCCTTTAAACAATATGTTTGGAGGAGAATTACTAGCACGTATGGATCGTGCTGCAAGTATTGCTGCGCGTCGCCACTCAAGACGAATTGTAGTTACTGCATCTGTAAACCATGTGGCTTTTAACCATGCTATACCATTAGGTAGCGTTGTAATTGTTGAAGCTAAGGTTTCTAGAGCATTTAAGAGCTCTATGGAAGTCTATATAGATGTTTGGACAGAAGATCGAGAATCTGGTCTTAAAACCAAAGCAAACATTGCCATTTACACTTTTGTGGCTGTAAATGAAAGCGGACGACCTATTCCTGTTCCAGAGCTTATTCCTGAAACTAAGCTAGAAAAAGAACGCTACGAGGCTGCCTTACGCCGCAAACAATTAAGTTTAGTGTTAGCAGGTAGAATGAAGCCTAATGAAGCTACAGAATTAAAAGCGTTATTCTTAAAAGAAGATTAAATCTTTACGGTTACATTTTATATAACCACGACGCTGGATTCTGTGTTGTACTTTCTTTAAAAATACTAAAACTTAAAGTGGTATCTCCTGTTGCACTATTTGTGAACACCTGCCCAATAGCCTGTCTGGTAGTTACTTTATCACCCTTTTTTACGTATACTTTAGATAAATTCTTATACGCGGTAAAGTAATTACCATGTTGTACAAGTACAGTCGGGTTTCCTTTTTTCTGAACAATAATAGCATAAACCTCACCATTAAAAACGGCTTTAACTTCCGCTCCTGGACTGGTTGCTATTCGTACCCCATTACTATGTATAGTTGCAGATTTAACAATGGGATGCGGCTGATCGCCATACTTTAATTTTACCACGCCTTTTTCTACTGGCCAAGGCAACTTTCCTTTATTAGCTACAAAACTTGCTGCTAAATTTTTAGCTTCTGGTGTTAAAGAAAAACCTTTAGAACTAGAACTTTTACCTGCCTTTGTATTGGATTTTGCAATAGCTTCGCGAATTAACTTTTCAATTTCACGATCAATACGATCTGCTTCTTGTTGTTTTTGCTTAATCTGATTGGAGTAAGTTTTAACATCTTTCTGAATAGAAGCCATTATTTCTCGCTGTTGTTTACGTTCAATTTCTAATTGAGCCTGTGCAGCATTATTCTCTTTAATAAGAATTTGTTTGTCTTCTTTTTGCTTTAAAAGTTTTGTGTTCGCGACTTTTAATTCGGCAGTCTTAATTTTAATATTTTCTCCCTGCTCCTTTTGATAATCGGTGTATTGTTTTATATACTGTAAGCGCTTATAAGCTTGCTGAAAGTTGTTAGACGATAGTAAAAACATTACACGACTTTGCTCACTCCTACTTTTATAAGAATGCACAATCATCTCGGCATAATCATTTTTAAGCGTTTCAAGGTCTTCACGAAGCTGAGTAATTTCGCGTTGATTTACACCTATTTCACGTGTTAATAAATTGGCTTGCTGATTGGTAACTTTAATTAAATTACTGCGAACATTAATTTTATGATTTAAATCTTCAATAGCCGATAATTGTGACTTCTCTTTAGATTTATTTTTGAACAACATACTGTTTATTTGTTCAATTTCAATACGCAATTCTTGTCGGCGATTTTCCAACTCTTGTTGTTTTTTACTTTGCGAAAACACAAAAACACTGCTTAACAAACAGAGTACAAGAACACTTAATTTATATAGAGATTTTACTTTTATCATTTAAGTTTGATAGGGTTAAAACCTGATGGGATTTTAAATGGAAAATTTAAATTTTCGTTCAAAGATACAGATTTGAATTCCAATTCTATAATAGTTTCGCTTCTAGCTTCAACAGCATTAATTTTTATTTGTTCAGGAATAATTTGTCCAGCAACATCTTGATATTTTAAGTAGTCTATTTGCAGTATACGCTCTTCTTTAGGTTGAGATAATTGCTGAGACATAATTTTGAAATAGGTGGGGTTTATAATATAAAACAGTTCAAATAACGCTTTTTGTTGTTCTGGTTGTACAAGATATGCTTCATCATAGATAGAGGACACGTATTTTGCGTCTTTTAAGTTGAAGAGTGCTTCGCCCAATAATAAATTCTGCACTTTGTTAAAGTCTAGTTCTGTACCTAAAAAATCGCTTAATAATTTATAATCACCTTCAAAAAAAGTGTTATCTAGTTTATTGTAAAAACCAACGTTATCGGGTGTTATTAATAATCTGGCAGCAGAAAACGGACCATTTAACCAAATGGCTTTATCCTTTTCCATTCTCAAATTTATAGCAACCGATTTAGAATTATCTCCTTCAGAATACACGGCTTTTACTTTAGAAGACAGTGTTTTAAAAGCTGCAGCTTGTCTTGTATTTTCCTTTATTAATTGCTTTGTATTTAATTTTAAATTGGCATCTGTATTAGTTAATGTTTTAGCCGATTTACAACCAACTGTTACCAATAAAACCGCTATAATTACAATACGAAGTAGATGTTTCATTACTTTGAAATTTCTGTTTTATTTGCTTTTTCTGTAAAGCGTTTTGCCTCCTTAGGCTGATTTAAACCCAAATGAGATTGTGCCATTTGAAAATAAAAATCACTTTCTAATTTAGTGTTATCTATAATGTAATCTAAACCCATATCTAACTGCTCTATGGCATCTTTATAACGTCCTATTTTATTTAAAGACAATCCTGCCATTAAATACAATTCGGGTTGAGATGGGTATTTTATTAAGGCTTCTGCTGTTTTTTTGTATGCCAAATCGAATTGCTCTAAGTCGACATATAGCACAATAATATTTCTAGTAATACTATAATTATCACCTTCTAATTGCAGAGCTTCACTATAATACTTTATCGCTTTTTCTTTTTCGCCTTTTGCTAAATAATACTGCGCTAATTCCACTAAAGTTTTTCCATCGTTAGAATCGCCAACCATGGCAGAAACTTCTACCAAGTCTTGTTCATATTCTGGATTTTCACCTACAAACTTTACGAAATCTGAAAGCACCAACACTTTAGCTTCGGCTTTAATTTCGGCACTTTTCATGGCAATTTTCATGGATTCGATGGCTTTCTCAGGCGCGTTACTATCCAAATAAAATTTATATAAGGCCAAATGTACCAATTGAGAATTAGGATTAATCTCTAATAGTTTTTTTGCCGTTTCAAATGCTTTTTCGGCATCACCACTTTCACTATAACGATAAATTAATGCTAGATAATTAGACTCCTGATCAGGGTTGTTTTCCACCCGTTCTTCAAGATTTTCTATTTGCTCTTTCTTTTGTCCTGTTTCCTCATAAATCTGATTTCTTAAAAAATCACGACTTACAGAAATACCCAACTCGGCATCTAATTCATCTAAAACTTTTAGAGCTTCATTATAATCTTTAGTACGCACAAATAAAGCCGCTAAATCTTCCTTATAATCTGGATGGTACTTAACCAACTGCTTTAAGGTTTTTATGGCTTTATCGTATTCATTTTGCTGTGCATACACATCGTAAAGCTCGTCTAGATACCATTCGTTAGACGGCTCTAACTTTACCGCTTTCTTTAAAGCATTTTCTGCTTCACCAAAATTTTTAAGTTTATTGTAGTTCTTACCCATTTCGAAGTAGAGCACAGAATGCGAACCATCTAAAGCAATACATTTCTGAAGTGCTTCTACAGAACGATTGTAGTTTTCAATTCCTTTTTGCTTTAAAGCTTCGAAAAATAATTCTTGAAACTCATCGTTCACTTCACCCAAATCGTCTACAGGCTTTTCTGCAGGTTCAACTTGAGCATAAGATTGCATGGAAATCCAAAAGAATCCCAAAAAACCAAACTTAATTATGGTTTTAAATCTTATGCTCATGTTGTTATTATTTTAATTTAAAACTGAATAATCACCAATACTAATGGTTTTAAAATTACCATCGAATTCTACATGATTACCAATCATTGCATCATCTAAAGTAGCATTTTTAATACTTGAATAATTACTTATTATAGTATTTTTAACTGTTGAATTATCTAAAACACATCCGTTACCAATAGACACATTAGGTCCTACAGTTGAATCTGTTAATACTACATCTTTGCCAATATAACAAGGCTCGATAATTTTCGAATTATTTAAAGTTACAGACGGGTCTACTAGTTGCTCAATCCCATCGGCATGTAAAAAACCTAGCATTTTACCGTTAGTTTCTACAGTCACCGCTTTGTTACCGCAATCCATCCACTCGTCTACCTGACCTGTTTTAAAGACTTTTCCTTTAGCCATCATACCTTTAATTCCATCATTAATTTGGTATTCACCACCGTTAATAATGTTATTATCTAGCACATGCTGAAGTTCGTCTTTAAGAACGGCTATATCTTTAAAATAGTATATTCCAATAACCGCTAAATCGCTAACAAAGGTTTCTGGTTTTTCTACTAATTCTACAATTTCTTCTTTTTCATTTAATTGTACTACACCAAAAGCTTCTGGCTTGTCTACTTGCTTTACCCAAATAACAGCATCGGCATCTTCATCTAAATTAAAATCGGCACGAATTAACGTGTCGGCATATGCCACTACTGCTGGTCCAGATAATGACTCTTTTGCGCTCATAATAGCATGACCTGTTCCTAATGGTTGGTCTTGACGATAAATTGAAGCTTTTGCTCCAAGGTCGTTGGCTAGTTTGGTTAAACTGTCTACAACATCATCTCCAAAAAAAGCTGGATCTCCTAAAATAAACGCAACTTCCTCAATAGGTTGGTCTATTACTTTTGCAATATCTTTTACCAAACGGTGAACGATAGGTTGTCCTGCAACTGGAATTAATGGTTTTGGTACTGTTAATGTGTGTGGGCGTAATCGCGATCCGCGACCTGCCATTGGTACTATAATTTTCATAATAAAGGCCTGTAAAAAAACAGGTGTATTTAGTTAATATTTGTTTTGTATATAGATGTCTGAGACTTTAAAGGCCTCTATTTTTTCCCTGTACTTCCAAATCCGCCTTCACCTCTTACGGTTTCAGAAAGCGTTTCAACTTCTAAAAATTGTGCTTGTTCGTGTCTCGCAAACACTAATTGTGCTATACGCTCTCCATGCTCTATAGTAAAATTCTCGTTAGATAAATTAACCAAAATTACGCCAATTTCTCCGCGATAGTCAGCATCTATAGTTCCTGGAGCATTTAACACTGTAATTCCATGCTTTGCTGCCAATCCGCTACGTGGACGAACTTGCGCTTCTATTCCAACTGGTAACTCTATAAATAATCCTGTTTTTACAATTGTTCGCTCTAACGGTTTTAAAGTAATCGCTTCTGATGTTACAGCACGCAGGTCCATTCCTGCTGAAGCTTCAGTTTCATAATGTGGTAATGCATTATCCGATTTGTTTATAATTTTTACTGTCATAGTTATCGTTTTAATAAACTTTGAATATCTTGTTTTTCAAACTTATATATTATCAGCATATACACTGAAAGCAAACCAATTCCAACAACATAATTCTCTCTAAAGAAATAAAAAGAAATGATTGAAAATGTAACAGATACTAATATATAAGCACTAATTTTTTTGATGTTATACGGAATTGGGTAATATTTTCTTCCGAAGTAATACGACAATAACACCATACTTCCATAAGCTGCTAAAGTTGCAATTGCAGAACCTCTATAACTAATAATTGGAATAAGCCAAAAATTTAAGACTAGTGTTACTACAGCTCCAAAAATAGAAATATAAGCTCCAAATTTCGTTCTATCGGTAATTTTATACCATACCGATAAATTATGATACATTCCTAAAAATAAATATGCCAATAGAATAATAGGGACTACAGACATGGCCTCCCAATAATCTTCACTCCTAATTACTATAACTTTTAAAAGGTCTGCAAATACAATAACTCCTAACAGGATTAAAGAGCCAATGGTAACAAAGAATTCTAAAATCTTTGCATAGTTTTTCTGCGGATTTTCGGTTTTTGCATGACTAAAAAAGAACGGTTCTATCCCTAAACGATACGCTGTTGCAAACAACGTCATGAATAACGCGAGTTTATAACAAGCAGAGTACATTCCCACTTGTGTATCGGCAATACTTTCAGGTAATAATTTACTCAGTAAAATACGGTCGAAAGTTTCATTAACAGAAAACGCTAATCCAGCTATTAATACTGGGAATGCATAACGCATCATCCGTTTCCATAAGTCTGTATTGAAATTATATTTCACCTTAACATAAAACGATAATAACAATAATAACGTGACTGCACTCGCTATTAAATTGGCAATAAATATATAGTTGATTTGATAATTTTCGCGACAAATACTATCTAAAATTTCGACGTGATACGACCAATCGTTTAAAGCTAACAGGAAGAACAAGTTTAAACCTAGATTAATAGCGACATTAATGATTTTTATAATCGCATACGTCATAGATTTCTCATTAGCACGTAACCATGCAAATGGAATAATAACTAAGGCATCTAGTAATAAAATCCAAATGACCAGTTTAATATATTCAACTTTAATTTCTGTGATGTAAGCAATTTGATTCTGAAAAATTAAAGCTAATGCAAAGAACCCTAATGAAGAGAGAATTAAAGAAATGGTAGACGTACCTACAACTTCATCTTGATTTTTCTCTTTATTAAAAAATCTAAAAAAAGCAGTTTCCATACCATAGGCAAGCACCACATTAAAAATAACAAACCAAGAGAAGATAACCGAGACTGTACCGTATTCTGCAACCGAATTCAAGACCCCTGGCGACGTATATAACGGCACTAAAAAGAAATTAAGCATACGAGGCAACACTGTTGCTAAACCGTAAATAAATGTTTGTTTAAAAAGGCGTTGTAAAGAGCTCAATATATTTAAATTCTAGGTGGCTAAAAGTATAGAAATCAAGAGAACTAAAAAAGTAAACACTAAATTATTACTGTTTTGATCTAGACTATGGAATTAATGGTGTTTGTTTAGTGTACAGGCTGTCGTACTTATAATATTTTATCGTTCCAGAACTTGTGTAACGTAGCACACATTCGTTCTTTTCAAGTTCAAATTTTGAACTATTTAAAGTTGTGTTAGAAGTTTCGAGTTTTTCAACAGGATTTAATACTGGAATAGTATAGTCCTTTTTCGAATCTACGACACGTCTACCTACAAGTTGTAATGGATTATGACTATCTTGTTTTAGTGCTAATCGAAAAGTTTCAAAATAAATACTATCAAGAGTTATATTTTCAGGAAGTTCGGATTCTAATTCAATAAAAATATTAGTTCCCGAGCCACCAGCTTTCTGGCCAGAATGCCAATGCTGTTTGTATATATATGAAATTTGAATTGGTGGTATTTTTTCTATTTTTTGTGAAGCACAATTTGTAATCGAACTCAATAAAACACTAAATAATAAAAAGATTTTAAACGATTTCATAATACAGATTTTGCATGTCATAAAGATACTAAAACCAAAGTTAGATCATAAAAAAAGCCTCGCGAATTGCAAGGCTTTAATTGTAATGTGATATTAATGTTTAAATTAAAATATAAACATTGTTATGGTTTGCTTAATCTATTAGTAAGGACTAATTATTAAGAGCTTCTGCACCACCAACAATTTCTAAGATTTCGTTAGTAATTGAAGCCTGACGTGCTTTGTTGTATGTTAATTTTAATTGATCTCTTAATTCTGTTGCGTTGTCGGTTGCTTTATGCATAGCTGTCATACGTGCACCGTGTTCACTTGCAAAACTATCTCTAAGACCTTTAAATAATTGGTTTTTTAAAGATTTCGGAATTAATTGGTCAATAATTTCAAGTTTAGATGGCTCAAAAAGATATTCCGTATTTACTTCTTTTTCTACTTCAATAGGCTCAATAGGTAAAAACTGTTCGGTTGTTACAATTTGAGTTGCTGCATTTTTAAATTGATTGTAAACAATATCAATTTTATCAAATTCGCCAGCAACAAATTTTTGCATTAAAGTTTCAGCTATTTCTGCAACATTGTCGAATGTTAAAGTATCGAAAATATCACTTCTATTATCGATTACTTTGTTAGTCTTTTTAAATGCATCATTTGCTTTTTTACCAACTGCAAGATAAGATACATCTTTACCAGCATACTTTGTTTTAGCTAGGTTATTTACCTCTTTAACAATGTTAGAGTTAAACGCACCACATAAACCTCTGTTAGAAGTTATTGCAACAATAAGTACTTTGTTAACCTCTCTTTGTTCTGAATATTGATTAGATATTTCTGAATCTATGGTTGCACTTAATGTTTGTAAAAGCTCTGTAAGTTTGTCTGAGTAAGGACGCATAGCAGTAATAGCATCTTGCGCTTTCTTTAACTTTGCAGCCGATACCATTTTCATGGCACTTGTGATCTGCATCGTTGAAGATACCGAAGCTATTCTGTTACGTATTTCTTTTAAATTTGCCATGTTTTATACTAGAATAAAGTATTGAGTATTCAGTAGTGAAATCTATTTGACCTCACTACTCAATACTAAAATCTAATTATGCTTTATATTTCACTGATACTTCTTTTGCTACAGCCACTAATGTATCTGTAACTTCATCAGTTAATTTACCTGCTTTTAAAGTGCTTAAAACACCAGAATGTTTAGCTCTTAAAAATTCAAGGTAATCATTTTCAAATTCTTTTACTCTTTCAACAGGAACGTCTTTAAGTAAGTTTTTAGAACCTGCATAAATAATTGCAACTTGCTCTTCTACTTTAAACGGATCGTTTTGAGCTTGTTTTAAGATCTCTACGTTACGTTTACCTTTGTTAATTACATTTAAAGTTACAGCATCTAAATCTGATCCAAATTTCGCGAAAGCTTCTAATTCACGGTATTGTGCTTGATCAAGTTTTAAAGTACCTGATACTTTTTTCATAGATTTAATCTGAGCGTTACCACCAACACGAGATACAGAAATACCAACGTTAATAGCTGGACGTACACCAGAGTTAAATAAATCTCCATCTAAGAAGATTTGCCCATCTGTAATAGAAATTACGTTGGTTGGGATATATGCAGAAACGTCTCCCGCTTGTGTTTCAATAATTGGTAACGCTGTTAAAGAACCACCACCTTTTACGATTGGCTTTAATGAATCTGGTAAATCATTCATTTCTCTAGCAATAGCGTCATTATTAATAACTTTTGCAGAACGCTCTAATAAACGAGAGTGTAAGTAAAATACATCCCCAGGATATGCTTCACGTCCCGGTGGACGACGTAATAATAAAGACACCTCACGGTAAGCAACCGCTTGCTTCGATAAATCATCGAAAACAATTAAAGCTGGTCTACCAGTATCTCTAAAATACTCTCCAATAGAAGCTCCTGTAAATGGTGCATAAACTTGCATTGCAGCAGGATCAGACGCATTTGCAGCTACTATTGTTGTGTAAGCTAAAGCTCCTTTTTCTTCAAGAGTTTTAGCAATTAAAGCAACTGTTGAAGCTTTTTGCCCAACAGCTACATATATACAATATACAGGCTCACCTGCATCGTAAAATTCTTTTTGATTTAAAATAGCATCAATACAAACAGCTGTTTTTCCTGTTTGTCTATCTCCAATTACCAACTCACGTTGCCCTCTACCTACTGGAATCATCGCATCAATTGCTTTAATACCTGTTTGTAACGGCTCTGTTACTGGCTCTCTAAAGATAACCCCTGGCGCTTTACGCTCTAAAGGCATTTCGTAAGTTTCACCAGTGATAGGTCCTTTACCATCGATAGGGTTTCCTAAAGTATCTACAACACGACCAACAATACCTTCACCTACATTAATAGATGCGATACGCTCTGTACGTTTTACAGTTGTTCCTTCTTTAACGAATTGTGATGGTCCTAATAATACTACACCTACATTATCTTCCTCAAGGTTTAATACAATCCCTTCAAGACCGTCTCCGAAATCTACTAATTCACCATATTGTGCGTTAGCTAATCCGTAAACACGTGCAATACCATCTCCAACAGTTAATACTGTTCCTACTTCGTTTAAGGTTGCTCCTGCGTCAAAACCTTGTAGTTGTTGCTTTAGGATTGCTGTTACTTCAGCTGGTTTTACTTCTGCCATTTTATTTAGATATAAGCTCTAATCGAAATAATTTCCGATTAAAAAAGTTATAAAATTAATTTAATGAAAATTCTTGTTTTATTTTATTCAGTTTGTTTGCTACACTTGCATCGTACTGCAAATCGCCAACACGTAATACAAATCCACCAATAATGTCTTCGTCTATTACGTTTTTAATCTCAACTGTTTTTCCAGTTAACTCTTTTAGTTTAGCTAATACTTTAACTTCTAAATCGCTAGTTAATGGCACAACAGTAGTTACTATTGCAATGTCTGTACCCGATAATTGTTCGAATAATATATTGTAAGTATTTGCAACGTCTTTAAAGATAGGTAACCTTTTGTTTTCAATTAAAATATCAATTAAGTTAACTGTTGCTGGCGTGATGTCTTTAAAAATTTCTAACAACGCCGACTTCTTTACAGAAGATTTTAGTACAGGACTTTCTAGCATATCGCCTAAGTCTTTACTATCTGCAATAGTTTTAGCAATTAAAGTCAAATCTGTATTTACAGCTTCTGCTGAATTACTTTCTTTTGCTAATTCTAAAACTGCTTTTGCGTAACGTATTGCTGCTCTTGATCCCGCCATGTTTAATTAGTTTAAAGTTTCTTTACCAAGTAAAGAATCTACCAATTCTAATTGCTTGTCTTTATTAGATAATTCTCCACGCACCACTTTTTCAGCGATTTCTATAGATAATTCTGCAACATGGTTTTTAATCTCAACCATAGCAGCTTTCTTTTCACCATCGATAGCATGTTTTGCAGCCTCAATCATGTTATCTGCTTGACTTTGTGCTTCTTCTTTAGCGTCTAGAATCATTTTATCTTTCATTTCACGAGCTTCTTTAAGCATAGTGTCACGTTCTACTCTAGCAGCGTTTAATAACTTTTCATTATCGGCTTGAAGATTTTGTAATTCTAATTTTGCTTTCTCAGCAGCATTTATAGCATCTGTAATACCATCTTCACGAGTTTGTAAAGACTCTAATATAGGTTTCCAAGCAAACTTTCCTAATAATACAATTAAGATTATAAGAATAACGGCTTGCATAATGAACAATCCTGGTGAAAAATCGTTTAATAACTGATCCATGTGTAACTAAATAAAAAGTTTTACTTCTGTTTTTGTTTAATTTAAAAACAGCTTCTGCAACCAACCGTTGCAGAATGCTGTTATTGCTTCTTTACTGAGAGGATTATTAACCTAAGATTAAAGCACCGAATGCTAAACCTTCTAATAATGCTCCAATAATAATCATTGCTGTTTGGATTTTTCCTGCTGCTTCTGGTTGACGAGCAATACTTTCCATTGCTTTTGAACCAATTTGACCTAATCCGATTCCTGCTCCGATTACGATTAATCCAGCTCCAATTAAATGTAACTCCATAGTAATTTGACTTATATATATATTAATTAAACAAATTCTTTTTAATGATGTTCGTGTTCTTCAACGGCCATACCGATAAATAAAGACGATAACATCGTGAAAATAAACGCTTGTAAAAATGCCACTAATATTTCTATTAGCATAATGAATAACGACAATGCAAGCGATACTCCTGTAGATACTACAGGACCGAAAGCTTCTTTTAATGTAATTGTTAAAGCAATTAAGCTCATAAGAACAAAGTGACCTGCGGTAATGTTAGCAAATAAACGTACTAATAATGAAAACGGTTTAATAATTAAAAACCCAATAAGCTCTATAACTGCTAATATTGGTCTTAATAAATATGGTACACCAGGCATCCATAATGTATGTGCCCAGAAATCTTTACTCCCACTTGTTAGATAAATAATTGCTGTAAATATTGCTAAACATGCCGTTACTGCAATTTGTCCTGTTACGTTAAAACCTAAAGGTGTTAAACCTAGTAAGTTTAAAATCCAGATAAAGAAAAACACCGATAATAAAAAAGGCATAAATTTCTTATACTTTTTCTCCCCAATATTTGGACGTGCCATATCGTCGCGCACATAAATTACTAATGGCTCAAGTACGCGTGCAAAACCTGTAGGAATAGGACCGTTTTTATAACCTCTAGCTAAAGCTGTAAATCCTAAAAACATTAGAAGCGCAGCTAACAACATTCCACACACACTTTTTGTAATAGAAAAATCTAAAACCCTATGTGCGTTTGTTGCGTGATGATGCTCATCAAAAGCAACCGTATTTGCTCCAGCATCTAATTCGTAAATTTTACCGTGAATTTTTGTAAGTTTAACTCCACCTTTATCGACAATTACAGAACCATCGTCGTTATGATGAAATTCAGATGACATAAAAGTTACTAAACCTTCAGAGGTCCAAAGTATAATAGGCAACGGTGCTCCAACATGCACACGTTCACCAGCATCATTTGTATAAGACCACAATGCAAAATCGTGAGAATCTTTTAAGTGATGCCCGATGTATTCCTTAATTTTATCAGGAGTATCTATCCTACTATCCCCTTCTTCATGATGTTGATTATCTTGATCTCCCCCTTTTGCGAAAGACGAGACAGAAGTCATCAATAAAACTAAAATTGCAATAAACTTGATAGATTGTTTTGCTACCATCATATTTTTAAAACTAATGAATTACGATCTCTAAAATTTTGTGCAAATGTAAACAATAATTTAAAAACCCAAACCCTTTTTTTACATATGTTTAAATAATAGTATCGAATTTATATTTTTATATAAAAAACTTCAACTATTTGCTATTTAGCAGTTTTGCAACCGCTGTTGCCTCGGCCGTTAAAAACAAAAATAGTGGTATTACCAATCCAAATTTATCTACTCGAGAGAGTTGCTCTTCCTCAAAAACAGTACTGTTAAAAATAAGCATAAACAAACCTAACTTAAGGAACATAAGCACTAAATAAGCATAACCTGCCTGATTTGGCACTGTACTAGCAACCGCTTCTAGAGCTGCGTAAATAATTACTGAGGCTATAGCATGATACAAATACACTTGCCATAACTCTAATGTTAATCCATCCGGTGCTAAATAGCTATGCAACCCAAACCCAACAGCAAACAATAAAAGTATGCATAGTGTAAAAATTAGAATTCTTTTAATCATTCTTTATCATTCTTAGTAATATTAAGCACTTGTTTTATAACAGAATACATGGCTATAAATACAGCAAATAATGTTACAATTTTAAAATATAGCTGATTTTGAGTTTCAAATTTCTGATCTAACCAATCCCCTAAAATACTTCCTAAATAAATGGTTAATCCCATTTGAATCGCCATAGTAGTAAATCTTACATACTTACTAAGCGGTTTTTTCTTTTGATTTCCCATTGTTTATTGTCTTTACAGCACTTTTCATAACACAAGTTACATCAAAACTCGCACCTGGATCTACTGCTAGTTTTCCAACCACAACATCGCCATCAATTTCTGCTGAAGCTTTTAAAGTTAAGGTTCCCGACAGTTGTAGTTTCCCAGAAAATTTACCTTCAAAATAAGCGTCTGTGCCTTCTAAAGTTCCTTTAATAGAACCCGTTTTACCAACAACAATCTTACCTGGTGTTTTAATATTTCCTTCAACTATTCCATCAATTCTAAACCCACCTTCACTGCTAATATCACCAACAATTTTGGTGCCGTGAGCAATAATGTTTTGGTTACTTGTATTTTCTAAATTTTGTTGTTTTTCCTTTTTGCTATCGTTAAACATAGTAATTAAATTTGGAGGACGTTATGATTTATTCTGACTTAAATATGAATCTAAATTTTTATGTATTTGAATAACCTGATAGTTATTTGACGAAATTACAAAGTATGGTTTTGTAATTCTATTTTTATCTTTCTTTTTAAACAAACCGTCGAAACCTTCGGCAATAACTAAATGGTCTACGCCATGAACTACTACAAAGGTTGTTGTTGGCGAATACACATCTTTAGATGTTGTAAATGAATAATACTGAAGTTTTTTAATTTGCGCATTCAATCTCTCTTCAAAAGCATCAATTTCTTCGTCTGAAGCATTAGCGAACTGAAATATAACACGGAATCGTTTTCCAGACTCATCATCTTCAAAACTACTATCGGCCATTCTTGGCAATACATCCCGAATTAATTCTTCTGCACGTTGTCCTTCGGGAAGATTAGGACACGATGTTGCTACCTCATTTAAGGACGATCTATATGTCTCGAACCCATACAATCGTCCCATTGCAGTGGCTTTTAGTAAAGCAAACTTAGCAACGATATCGTCTCCTTCAAAATCACGTATATTCTTATCGCAAAGTGTAATAACGTCTTGAAATTGCTGTGCATCGAATTTATCGTGAACCATTTTATAGATGGTTTCTGGACTATTTATATCTTCGGCTAACCCTTGATTTGGGTTACTTAGTATCTCGGCATAACGCGAATCTGAATGGTTTGTAATAATATCTTTTTTTACAATCTCTGCTTCTCCATGCTGACCCAGTAATTCATAATCTTTATATAAGTTATATTTTGCAGGAACAATTAAACGTTCTTCAGGATTGCTTTCTAATAGCGCTTGCAGTTTGCTTTTAGACAATTCGTAATCGCTAAATTTTTCTTTATAAATCACACCTAATTGAAAATAGGCATAGTTTCGTTCTTTAACAATACTATCTATTACTTTTTGTTCTGTAGGAATTTGATCTAAATAAAACTGTGGCTGAAAAATGTCGGCAGTCAAATCTAAGCCTTCTGCTGCCGAAACTCCTATTGGTCCGGTTGATGCTGAAAAATTCATATTCGACCAACGCCAATTATCTTCATTTTTTCTATCGCCCCAAATTTTCATAAATTCATTCTTACCGTAAGCTAGTGTTGTGGAATTATAAAAATAAAAAGTATTTGCATTTTTTGCAGCTTCGTCTCGACTTTGAAAAGCAGAGGCTTTAGTATCGACATTAAAACCATTATTAGAACTTAGCATGTCTTGCGCCCGAGCTTCAGCTTCCTGACGTTCGAATTCTAATTCGGCTTGAATTTTAAGCGTATCGGTATACGATTCAAAATAGGCTAAACGATCGGTCTCTGTTAAATTTACTAAATGTATAATACTATCGTCTACTTTCGAGATTTCTTCATAGTAAATAACATCTACCAAATTATCACGTTCGCGTTTAATTGTTCTATAAGGTTTAGAATCTACTTTAAGATTGGTTAACGTGCTATCGTAATAAGCTCCAGCAGATTTATACTCGGCATTATCGAAATAAAAATCTCCTAAAATTTTATAATTTCTTGCATTTAATTCTTTATCGCTTCGCTCTGTTCTTAAAGATTTATTGTAATAAGCAACACCTAAAGAATCGTTATTGGTGGCCAAATAATATTCTCCAACCTGATGATAAATACGCCCTAAATATGGACGATTTTCGCGATCTTCCTCTAACATAGATAACGTTTCGGCAAAGGCTAATTTATCTCCAGTTTCGTAATCGAAATTCTTTGCTTTCTCAACGTAAGCACCTATATAGTAGTCTCTAGGAATTTTTCGATGCATGTCTATAACACGATCAAAAGTAATATTTGCACTATCCTTATACCCTAAAGTATTATATAACTGACCTTTTATAAACAAATAGCGGCCACGCTCTTCGTTTTTTGTGGTAGACTCTGCAGCAACTTCTAAATAGGTTATGGCAGTATCTACAACTTTTATATTAAGATATGCTTGCGCTAAAGTAGATGTAGCATCTGCTAATTCTTGTCGGTCTAACTTTTCTAAACGCAATAACCGTTTTAAATTTTCTATAGCGAGTTCGTCGTTATCTAAACGCATATTGGTTTTCTCACGCCATACTCGAGCCACGTTAATTTTATCACTTAAAGCATATTTGTAAAGAATATAATTAAAGGCTTCTAAAGCAGGCACAAAACGTTGATCAAAATACCTAGACTTTCCTAACAGCAAATAAGCTTCGTCCATTTTAGGGTTTTTCTCTTTCCCTTTAATATTCATAGAATGCTTCTGAATGGCTTTTACTGCCTTTTCTTCAGACCTGGAAAAAGTTTCGTTTTTAGATTGACCAGGAAGCATAGCATCCTCTTCGAAATCTAAACGCTCTACAGGAAGAATATTCCAATAATCGTCTCGATACTCTTCATTAAGACGCGCACGACCATCTTCTAAGGCCATGTTACCGTTGTAAAGTGTATTATATTCTGTGGTCATTGCATGATAATTTCTACTAATAAATTTGTCCTTTTTCCGAGAACAATTCACCAATAGAAATACAGAAATACATGCTATAAAAATAACCTTAAAAGATGTTTTCAACGTTGGAGTATTTAATCAACTAAATAACTTTAAACTCTTGCTATTATTATGCAAAGCGGTAAAAATAAGCATCTTTTTCGATTAACCTATATATTTTAGATTGACTTTTAAACTTGAAGCTCGCTAGCAAAATAATCTCCTAACTCTTTAAGCGTTTCATTACTAGTTACTATATCTTTTACAATTTCACCTTTTTCTAACACAACAATACGTTCGCACACATCTGTAACATGCATTAAATCATGACTAGAAACAAGTACGGTTACGCCTTTTTGTTCGGCTAAGTCTTTAATGATTTTTTTAAGTCTAATTTGTGTTGTAGGATCTAAATTCGCGAAAGGCTCATCTAAAATAATCACTTCTGGATCTCCAATTAAAGCCGCTATAATTCCCACTTTTTTCTGATTTCCTTTACTTAAATCTCTTAAGTACTTTTTCTGATTAAGGATTTCGCCATGAAAAAAATCTTCAAATTGCCCAACAAGCGCATCAACATCTGCTTTATTCTGACCTCTAAGTTCGCCAATAAAGTAGAAATACTCTTCGGCAGTTAAATAGCCAATTAAAAAACTTTCGTCTATAAAAGACGACGTAAATGGTTTCCAATCTTCGGTTAAATTAACTTGGATATCATTACTTTTTATATGTCCAGTAGTTGGCTGAATTAAATCGAGTAACAAACTAAAATATGTTGTTTTACCAGCACCATTATTGCCTACTAAACCAAAACTTTGTCCTTTAGGAATTTCTAAATGCTCTATGTTTAAAACCTGATTAGAATTGTATTTTTTAGAAAGATTTGTTGTAATTATCATACTGTAATATTTTAGTTGTCTTGATCGAAAGCAGCGATCATTTTATATTTTGAATCTAAATATTTGTTGGTTATAAATTTCATTAGTTTTTCGTGAAAAATGATTCCTGTAATGCCTAAAAGAATTAAAACTAAACAGCCAATTTCGAAACCAAAAAACGAATTAAAGATGGCAAAAATCACCATAGGCAAAATAATTAACGGCAAACCTATAAGCCACTGCACAGCACCCGTGCCTTGAAAATTAAACGCAGCTCTTTGATTAAGATCTATTTTTTTTCGATTAAACGAACCTCCAATTAAAATAACATACGTATTTACACCAATATTATAAATGGCTGCGGCAAAATGCGCGAGTAGAACTTTCCATCCGAAATACACATAAGGTATACTCAATACAAATAGAATAATAACACTTAACGTCATTAATGTATATTTAGATTTTAGGTATTGTTTATACCTTAAATTCTGACTCATTAGCAACTTGTAATACCCACTATCCCAAGCAGGAATAAATTGTCCGAAATTGATAAGAAAAATACCGGTTACAAATATGCCCACAAACGCATAAAAATAAGGTTTGTCCTGATAATCGGGATTTGGATAAAATATTAAACCATAAAGTAACCCAAAGACCAACATCCAAACCGAAGATTTTGGTCGCTTATTACGCCAAAGTAATTTTAAATCTAACTGCATGAAAGGTGCAATATCTCCAAATTTCTTAGTCCAATCCAGGTTAGAAGCATTAACCTCCAGTGTTTTGGTCTGTAAAGAGCTATCTAAAAATAATTTATTTCGAAGTATTTTAAAATTGTAAACATACAAGCCAATTAAAATTAAAATAGGCACGATTATTAATAACGGATTATTAGTAATAGCTAGAATTCCGTTTGCTAATAGTTCAGAAATATTCAGAATTTCAAAATAATTTAAAGCATACAATCCACCCGAGAACAGGATAATTGGAAGAAAGGATAATTCTGTTTTAGAGGACAGACTTTCGATTATAAAATTCAAGAAATTATCTATTAATGTAATTACTATTATGGTAAACACCCAAATTACAATTGTAGAGGTATTATACCCTTTTGTAATTAGGGTTACACCAAAAGGAATAATAGCAAATAAGGGTAAAAAATTGAAAAATGATAAAGCCGATTTGCTCAATACAAAATTTACAATCTTTTTTCGTTTTATTGGAAGTGTAAGTAATGGCTTAACACTCATTACTGGTAATTTTTGAAAGAAAAAACGCATTACCAAATCTCCTAAAATCCAATAAAAAATAAAGCTATTAAAAACTACAAAAGGATCGCTTTCAGGGAACAGTTTTTTAAGCAGTGGATACATGGCAACTCCCAAAAACAAAAACATGACAATAAAATACAATGAAAAAAATATCATTATTAATTTAAGGCCTAGTGTTTTCCCGAAGCTTGCCGATCTAGTAAATTGTTTCCACTCCAGGTTCAAAAAGTGTTTAATCATAATTAAGATGGTTGGTTTGGTATGGTTTTTATATTGGTATGCGTAATTTAATAAATGTTACACGTAATATTTTTTATATTCTTCTTTTATGTACAATGTAATCTTTTTAGGTACAACAAATAAGGTAACGTAACACAAAATTAGCAGTGCTACCAAAGCTGAAGTTAGCACTAGTAATTTATATCCTGCAATACTGTTTTCAATATCTAAAATTCTTGGAAAAAACTGAATAACAACGCTTGCCAAACCAGCCATACCCCCTAATCGACCAAGAACATCTTCGTACAGCCATTTTTTACCAGTTTCTTTTTGCCTTTGTTTTACGGCCTTATTAATACGAAACACCTGAATTATATATATTAATACCAACAGACAAACTACAATAATTAAGGTATAATTAAAATAGGGTGTGTATCTTAAAATTAAATAGGTTGAGCACCATAAAGCCGTAGTAAATATAATTTTAGGAAGGGTAAAAAACTGCTTATAAATAGCCCAAACAGCACTCCAATAGTGTTTATTTAATGCTTTAGATTTAGCCCATAAAATATCTTGAAAACCATAAATTCCAAATCTTTTAAATGCGAGATTTAGAGCGTCACTAAAAGTACGCTGTGGATGTTCTTCCCACTGCGACTCAATATCATTTGCTAAATGATCTACGAGTTCTGTTTGCACATCGTAATGCTCGACAAAATGTTTACGCGTGAAGAGATACAACTCTTCTATTTGACCCTCAGAAACTTTCATGATTAGATTATTTTAGGATTAACCAATTGTTGCATGGTTTGTATATACCGCTCTAATTCCGATAATTTAGAGGCCGTTTCCTTCTCTCCAGCATCGGTTAATCTATAATACTTTCGCAATCTGTTATCTACTTTTACCATTTCAACTTTTAATAAACCTTCAGACTCTAACTTATGCAATGCTGGGTACAAAGCACCTTCAGTTATACTTAATTCTCCGTTAGTTAACGTTTTTACTTTTTGAGTAATTTCATAACCATACATGCTATCTGTCTCTTTTAAGAGTTTTAAAATGATAGTAGTAAGACTGCCTTTATATAAATTTGAATTTGCCATAACATCATAAATATATATAAATTATCACATACATAAGATTCCAATGTATTATTTTTTTTCTTAATTATATTTATAAACCTTTTAGCTTCACTAAATTTGTAAAAAATTACATCAATGGCATTTCATAAACTTGCAATACAAAATATAAATAAAGAAACAGAAGCAGCTGTAACTATTAGTTTCGATGTTCCTTCTTTTCTAAAAGATAAATTCAGCTTTAAAGCTGGGCAATACATTACTTTAAAAACCGAAATTAACGGTAACGAGGTGCGTAGAGACTACTCATTATGTTCATCTCCAAATAGCGGAGAATTACAGGTTGCTGTTAAAGCTGTAGAAGATGGATTATTCTCTAAATACGCAAATACAACACTAAAAGCAGGTGATAGCATTGAAGTTGCAGAACCAAACGGACGCTTTATATTTGAGCCAGATGCTTCTAAAACCAGAACTGTTGCTGCATTTGCCGCAGGTAGTGGTATTACACCTATTATGAGTATTGCGAAAACCATTTTAGAAGAAGAACCAAACAGTCACTTTGTCCTGATCTACGGAAATAAAACCCCTAAAGACACTATCTTTTTCAACGAGTTATTAGCGCTTCATAGCAAATACACCGAGCGTTTTTCTATACAAATGGTATTTAGTCAGTCGCAAGAAGACGACGCTATGTTTGGCCGAATTGAAAAAAGCACAGTGAATTTCTTATTGAAAAACACCTACAAACATTTAAAGATTGACACCTTTTATTTATGTGGACCAGAAGGCATGATTACCACGACAAAAGATGTGTTAAAAGATTTTGGTGTTGCTGAAGACGATATTAATTTCGAACTATTTACCACGCCAATTGCTACAGACGAAGAGGTTATTCCTGAAGCGGTAAGCGATGGTTCTACTGCTATAAAAATTATTGTAGACGATGAAGAAGTTGAATTTGTAATGTCGCAAAAACAATCGATTCTTGAAGCGGCAATTGCTAAAGAAGTAGATGCTCCGTATTCTTGTCAAGGTGGAATTTGCAGTAGTTGTATTGCACGCGTTACCGAAGGTTCGGCGACCATGAGACAAAACAATATATTAACAGAAAAAGAGTTAGCAGAAGGCTTAGTATTAACATGTCAAGCACATCCTACTACACCAACAATAGTTGTAGATTACGATGACGTTTAAATCACCGATATAATTTTATTGACAATGGTTTCCGGAGCAATCGTTCCGGAAGCTTTTTCATATCCTTCTGGAAATTTATTTCCGT
This sequence comes from Formosa agariphila KMM 3901, assembly GCF_000723205.1. Lineage (NCBI taxonomy): Bacteria > Pseudomonadati > Bacteroidota > Flavobacteriia > Flavobacteriales > Flavobacteriaceae > Formosa > Formosa agariphila. The sequence goes on from NZ_HG315671.1 coordinate 4,136,460, forward strand.
AAATTGAAGTTGGAATTAGCGGAAATTTTACTCTATCGGCCGTTAAAGCATAATCATCTGGTTGATTAAATGGTGCAAAGCCTGCAAACGGATGCGTTACACCCCAAATGGTAATTACTTTTTTACCCAACATAGCTGCCATATGGCCATTTCCAGAATCCATAGACAACATTACATCTAAATTAGAGATAATATCTAATTCTTCATTAAAATTTAATTGTCCAGCAAGATTGATTACTGCATTGTATTTAGCTTGAAATCCGTTTAAAATTTCAACTTCCTTAGCACCACCTCCAAATAAGAATACTTTGTAATTTTTAGACAAGGTTTCAATAACAGTTTCCATCTGTTCTATCGGATACATTTTACTATCGTGAGCAGCAAACGGCGCAATACCAATCCATTTAGTGCCATGCCCACCCAATATAGCTTGCAATTTATCAGATAAAATTGATGGTTCTGGAAACGTGGGTTGAGATAAATCTATGGGAAAACCTAAATTATTAAAAACCTCAGCATAACGCGAAATAGTTGTTGGAAGTTGTTTAAAAACAGCTCCGCTTGTAAGCGCTTTCTTTTCACTTCTTCCTTTATCTATTTGAATAAAAGGCGTCCCTATAAAAAAAGCTTTCAGAATCTTAGAACGCAACACATTATGAATATCTGCAACAGCATCTATATTCTGTTTTTTAAGTGATTTCGAAAGTTTATACAATCCAAAAACACCTTTATGCACTCCATTTAAATCGGCCGGAACAATACTTACCGCATCTAAATCTCGAAAAAAGGGTTCAAAAAAAGGGCGCGTTAAAACGGTGACTTTTAAGTTTGGGTATTGTGAAGTTAATGCACGCAACACAGGTACAGACATAGCAACGTCTCCCATTGCCGAGAGACGTATAACTAATATATGATGTGTTTTTTTTGACACGAATTTAAAGAAAAAGTCTTCCTATTTTTGAGAACGTAACACAGGGTTAAGTTCGTCGTCGTTGTACATTTTCATTTGTTTATACACTTTCATGTATTTATCGCCAGAAGCGATGTCGTTCAATAAAGTATCTATAGCAGTCGATAAATCTACACGCTGTTCAAGAAGAATATCTAATTTCGTTTGGCAAGCTTTTCTATGAGCTTCAGAAGCATCTTCACGTGTAGCTTCTTCTTCCATATGATATACTTTTAAAGCCAAAATAGATAATCTATCTACACCCCAAGCTGGACTTTCGGTATTAATTGTAGCGTCTGCTTTTGGTGTCACAGCTTTGTATTCCTCTAAAAAATAACTATCGATGTACTCTACCATATCTGTACGATCTTGATTAGAAGCATCAATTTTACGTTTCAATGTTAAAGCAGCAACAGGATCAATTTGTGGGTCACGAATAATATCTTCATAATGCCATTGCACAGTATCTATCCAACATTTTCTGTATAATAGATGTGCTAATAAATCGTCTTCTTTGCTATACGGATTAGAAAATTCCTGATCTACAGTATTTATAACGTGATAGGTATTTATAACCTCCTGAAATATAGTATTTGCTTTAGTTGTAAACATGATTTTTATTTTAAAGTACAAACCTACATATATTTTTGTTAAACACCTTCATTTCACATTGTGTGCAGGTTCACGTTTAACAAAATTTTAAATAGACAATACAAACGTAAATATACTCTTAATTAATTAACTTTACCAGACACCATAAAAGAGAACCATGCAGATTCATAATTTATCTTTAGAAAACACTATTTTAAATGTATTTATGTCAGAGTTACGAGATAAAACCATTCAAACCGACAATATGCGCTTTAGACGAAACATTGAACGTATTGGTGAAATTTTAGCTTACGAACTCAGTAAATCACTTCAGTTTAAAAAACAAAGTGTAGAAACACCTTTAGATTCAACCACTGTGAATTTACCAGAGAATGATATTGTTATTTGTTCTATTCTTCGAGCAGGAATACCACTGCATAACGGTTTATTAAATTATTTTGATGCGGCAGAAAACGCATTTATTTCTGCATACAGACAGCATAAATCGTCTCCAGAAAGTTTTGAAATTGTAGTTGAATATTTAGCTTGTCCGTCTTTAGAAAACAAAACTTTAATATTAGCCGACCCTATGCTTGCCACCGGACAATCTATGGTTGCCACTTTTGAAGCTCTTAAACCTTTTGGAACACCTAAAGAAATTCATTTAGTTAGTGTTATTGGCGCACAGCAAGGCGTAGATTATGTTAATAATCATTTTAATGAAGATACACATTTATGGATTTCAACTATAGATGAAAAATTAAATGAAAAAGGCTATATCGTACCAGGACTTGGTGATGCTGGAGATTTATGTTTTGGCGAGAAACTCCAACAATAGTAAGCCAAATGGCACGAAAATTAAGAGTCCAAGAAAAAGTTCTTTAAACCACTTATCTTGGATTGTTTCTAGGTAATTGGTAATAATAACAGCCAAAGGTGCAAATAAAAACAAAAATTCTCCACCTTCTTTTTTAGGAGATAAAATCATGATACTAAACGCTATTAGCGCAGCAACTAACACGACTTTATAAGCGGGTTTAAAGTCGTTCTTTTTAGATTTAATGGTCCGAATATAAAACACAGAGGACCAAATTCCGAAAGAAATTAACAATGTAACTCCAATTATATACTGCAACGTATTGTAGGTATCGAACTCTAAACTTACACTAGGAAAAATATTTAAAGCTGTAAAAAAATCGTTGTATACAATTATAGAATACGACACACCTAATATAAAAACAGCAGCCACACCCACAATTGGAATAATCCATTCTTTTAAATTATTATTAGAATGGAAAAATAAAGCGGCATAAATAAGACATATAAATAAAATTGACCAGAAGTAAAATAAAGAAGCAATTGCAATCCAAAACGCGGCATCTAACAACTTCTTTTTTACATGAAGTTGCGAACGCAGACTTAAAATGCGTCTTAAAGCCAAAAGAATAAAAAAGTTAGCATACACAATGTTATCGTTTAACATTGTTTGAGGCAAAGCCATTAAAAATAAGGCATATAGCAGAATCTCATAACTGCTTTTCTGAGTTAATTTATTCTTACTCACCAAAAAATCTAGCACTAAAATAGAAGAAAAACTAGCCAAAAACACAAAGAAATATCTAACATAATGCGTAGATAAACCTGAGCCTTCTGCATACTTTAAATGCGCTATAAAAAATGTGGCTAAAGTAATTATAAAAACTACTAAAAAGTTTATTGGCTTAGATTTACTAAAAATACTTGTAATCATTAACTCTTTTTGTATTTTTGTTTGGTAAATATACCACACTATGAAAGATTTTTTTTACGCGATACAGGATTTATTTGTCAATGTATTGTTCGCTCCACTGGACGCTATTAGAGAACTTGAACTTACAAACTGGTTTGCAGCAAACGCACTATCTTGGGTTTTTATATTAATCGGTATGGGATTTTTCGTATACTGGATGCTTCAGCTAAAAAAGTTTAACGACAACAACGAAGAAGACAAAAGTATTTCTTCGCACTCTTTTCTATAAGTTCGATTTTTACAAATCGAACCCTATATCTTTACGATAATACATCTTATCGAAATGTAGTTTTTCTATATTTTGATAAGATTTTTTTATGGCTTCTTGATATGTATTTCCATAAGACGTCATTGCTAATACTCGACCGCCAGTAGTTACTACTTTTCCGTCTTTTAAATCTGCACCAGCATGAAAAGGAATGGAACCTTCAATATTTTCTAGACCTGTAATTTCTTTTCCTTTTTCGTAGGCTTCTGGATAGCCACCAGAAACAGTCATTACTGTAGTTGCAGCACGTTCGTCTATTTCTAAATCTATTTCATTTAAAGTACCATTTGCTACAGCTTGTAGTAATTCCACGAAATCATTTTTAAGTCTAGGTAAAACCACTTCGGTTTCTGGGTCTCCCATTCTTACGTTATATTCGATAACCATTGGGTCGTCTCCAACTTTTATTAAACCAATAAACACAAACCCTTTATATGGTAAATTATCTTTAATTAAACCTTCAATTGTAGGTTTTACGATACGTGTTTCAATTTTTTCTAAAAACTCATCTGTAGCAAAAGGCACTGGAGACACGGCTCCCATTCCACCTGTATTTAAACCGGTATCGCCTTCCCCAATACGTTTGTAATCTTTTGCAGTTGGCAATACTTTATAGTTGGTTCCATCGGTTAACACGAAACAACTTAACTCGATGCCGTCTAAGAATTCTTCAATCACCACTTTAGTGCTTGCTGCTCCAAATTTAGAATCGACTAACATCGCTTTTAATTCGTCTTTAGCTTCATCTAAATCACTTAAAATTAGTACACCTTTTCCGGCTGCTAGTCCATCAGCTTTTAATACATACGGTGCTGTTAAGGTTTCTAAAAACGCATACCCCTCTTCTACATTCGATTTATTAAAACTTTTGTAAGCAGCAGTTGGAATGTTATGTCTAAATAAAAATTCTTTAGCAAATTCCTTACTACCTTCTAATTCTGCAGCAGCTTTTTCTGGTCCGATAACAGCAACATGCTTTAATTTATCATCATTTAAGAAAAAATCATGAACCCCTTGTACTAAAGGATCTTCGGGCCCCACGACAACCATATCTATATTATTTTCTAAAACTAAGTTTTTAATAGCTTCAAAATCGGTTACACCTATTGCAACGTTCTCTGCGATAGCAGCAGTTCCCGAGTTACCCGGAGCTACAAAAAGTTTTTTACATAATGGACTTTGAGAAATTTTCCAAGCAAAAGTATGTTCTCTTCCGCCAGAACCTAGAATTAAAATTGTCATATTACTTATAGTTTGAAGCAAAAATAATTGCTTTTAAGCTTAAAAAATAATTATTTTACAAAAACATATACCACATCGTCTTTTGAAGATATTTAATCTTAGTTTACAATTTAATGGTTTCCCGCTAAAGGATGCAAAAGAGACGATTTCTAAAATTCAGAAATTAAGTGAAATTGAATTTGAAAACTATTTAAATTCAAGAAAAAAAGAGATCCTCCAACACCATTTAAATCACAATCCGTTTTACAATTCTTTCGGAAAGGATATAGATTTAAATAACTGGAATTCTGTTCCTGTTATGACGAAACGCGATTTACAGCAACCTCTAGAAAATCGTCTTTCAGAAGGTTATACGCTTAAAAATGTCTATATAAACAAAACATCTGGTTCTTCTGGAGATCCTTTTGTGTTTGCTAAAGATAAAACCTGTCACGCATTAACTTGGGCAGAGATACAAAATCGATTTGGTTGGTATGGTATCGATTTTAACAGCGCTTTACAAGCCCGCTTTTATGGAATTCCACTAGATAAATTTGGGTATTACAAAGAGCACCTAAAAGATAAACTAAGTAACCGCTACCGGTTTTCTATTTTCGATTTGAGTGATACTGCCTTAGAAAATTACCTAAACGTTTTTAAAACGAAACCGTTCGACTATATAAACGGCTACACTAGCGCCATTGTACAATTTGCTAAATATTTAAAATCGAAAAATCTTATTTTAAACACGGTGTGTCCCACTTTAAAATGCTGTGTGGTCACATCGGAAATGCTTTTTCCTGACGATAAACTACTTTTACAACATCAATTTGGAGTTCCAGTAATTAACGAATACGGCGCATCGGAATTAGATTTAATTGCCTTTCAGAACCCAGAAGATATTTGGCAAGCCAATAGCGACACGCTTTTTATTGAAGTTTTAGATGATAAAAATTTACCTTTACCCTACGGGCAAGAAGGACGAATTGTAATTACTTCTCTTTACAACAAAGCACATCCTTTTATTCGGTACGATTTAGGTGATATTGGAATTCTATCCAAAACCAGCACTTTACAAAAACCTGTTTTAGAAAAACTGCTGGGAAGAACAAATGATATGGCTATCTTGTCAAGCGGTAAACGCGCAGCGGGATTAACGTTTTATTACATTACAAAAGCTATTATTGAAGACGATGGCAATGTAAAAGAGTTTATTATTACCCAAGAAACCAAATCTACATTTAAGATAGATTACGTTGGAAATATGGAAATTTCTGAAGACAAACAACAGGCAATAATTTCAGAAATGAAACGCTACTTGGAAAGCGGACTAATTATACATTTTGAAAAGCATAAGGCTTTAAAACGTTCTAAAAGTGGCAAACTAAAGCAATTTAAGTCTTTGGTAAAATAATAAAAACATGAAAATAACTATAGTTGCAGGAGCACGACCAAATTTTATGAAAATAGCACCGATAATAGATGCTATTAACTTTAAAAAAAATGAAGGTATCGATATTGATTTCAGATTAGTACATACCGGCCAGCATTATGATAAAAATTTAAGTGACACGTTTTTCGAAGAATTAAATATTCCGTATCCAGATGCTAATCTAAATATTAAAAGCGGTACACAAGCAGAACAAACAGCAGGGATTATGATTGGTTTTGAAAAAGAATTAAATGATAATCCGTGTGATTTAGTTCTTGTTGTTGGCGATGTAACTTCAACTATGGCATGCACAATAGTAGCTAAAAAAGCAGGGATTAAGGTTGCGCATGTTGAAGCTGGGATTCGCTCTGGAGACATGAATATGCCAGAAGAAATTAACAGAATAGTTACGGATAGTCTAACAGATTATTTTTTCACTACATCTGAATATGCTAATGAAAATTTAAAAAATCTAGGCGTTCCTAAAAACAAGATTTACTACGTTGGAAATGTTATGATTGACACTTTAAGAAAACACGAAAACAGACTAAAACAGCCAAAAGTATGGACTAGTATTGGTTTAAAACATAAATCTTATTTTGTTTTAACGCTTCATAGACCTAGTAATGTAGATGAAACTGAATCTTTAAAAGAACTCATTACTAAAATTGTTACATTAAGCAATAACAAACCTATAGTTTTCCCCGTACATCCAAGAACTAAAAAAATGTTATCAGATTTAAATTTAAATTTTGATAACCTTCATTTTATTGAGCCTCTTGGTTATTTAGAATTTAATTTTTTAGTTAAAAATGCCTTTGCAGTTCTTACTGATTCTGGTGGAATTACAGAAGAAACTACAGTAATGCATGTTCCTTGTATAACATTAAGAGAAAATACCGAACGCCCTGAAACTTGCGATATAGGCACAAATTATCTAGCAGGAAATAACCCTAAAAAATTAGAAACAGGTTTTAAAAAGTTATTGTCTAATGAGTGGCCAGTTGGTGAGATTCCAAAATTTTGGGATGGAAACACAGCAAATCGCATAGTAAACCATCTCTTAGAAATTTAAAATTATTCATGAAAGATATTTTAATCATTACAAGCTACTATCCGCCAGAAATAGGTGCCGCTTCTAACAGAATTGCTCATTTAGCAGAAGGACTAAAAGATAAAAAATTTAATGTTTCTATATTAACACCTTTACCAAACTATCCTACTGGAAAAATTTTTAAAGCGTACAAAGGGCACTTTAAACTAACTACTATAGAAAAAGGTACTACAGTTAATAGATTATGGATTTATGCTAGTAATTCGAAAAACAAATTATTACGCTTAATAGCCATGTTTTCTTATAGTTTTAGTTTGTTATGGTTTTTTACTTTTAATAAAATACCTCAAAAAGTTATTGTACAGTCTCCTCCATTATTGGTTGCATTTACTTGCATGTTATTCCTAAAATCTAAAAAGCGAAAACTTATTTTAAACGTCAGTGATTTATGGCCTATTGCAGGTTTAGAATTGGGTGCTTTAAAAAAGAATTTCAGCTATAGCATTCTTGAAAAAATAGAACATTTCAATTATAAAAAAGCAGACTTAATTTTAGGTCAAAGTGAAGAAATATTAACACATGTTACCTCTATCTATCCTGATAAGGCTACTTTTTTATACAGAAATTATCCAGAGATTAAAAATGAAGATTTAAACTTTAAAGCTACTCCAGAGGGTAAAATAAAAATGGTTTATGCTGGGCTCTTGGGTATTGCCCAAGGTATTTATGAACTATGTAATCGTTTAAATTACGATTATATTGAATTTCATATTTATGGATCCGGCTCTGAACAAGAAAAAATTGAAAATTATATAACCAACAACCCGCAACTACCAATTACTTTTCATGGTCAGGTATCAAGAAACGAACTCCATGAAGTTTTAAAACAGTACGATATAACCATCATACCTTTATTAAATAGAATTTATGGATCTGTACCTTCTAAAATCTTTGAATACGCAAAATTAGGACTCCCTATGCTCTATTTTGGAGGTGGAGAAGGAGAAAATATTATTAGAAATAATAATTTAGGCTGGATTGCTAAGTCAGGTGATTATAACGACCTAAATCGAGTAATTAGCAGTATAGATAAACAAAACTTAAATACAGAGTTAAATAACGCTATTAAAACTATTGCTTATACACGTTTTGATCTAAAAAATCAATTAGATAATTTAGCACTAAAATTATCTAATTAATACGCTTTATCTTCACCTTTAAAGGCATTTATTAACGTTTGGAAAATGATTTTAAGGTCAAGTAATAACGACCAGTTTTCAACATAAAAAATATCGTATTTTACTCTATTTATAATATCCTTATCTGTTTCTACTTCTCCCCTAAAACCACTTACTTGAGCTAAACCTGTAATACCTGGTTTTACAAAGTGACGCACCATAAACTTATCAATTCGTTTGGCATACATGTGTGTATGACTTACCATATGTGGTCTAGGACCAACTACAGACATATCTCCAAAGAGTACATTATAAAATTGAGGCAGTTCATCAATACTTGTTTTTCTAATAAACTGTCCTACTTTAGTAATACGCTGATCTCCTTTTGTTGCCTGATACAAGTTTGCATTTGTATTTGGCATCATAGATCGAAATTTAAAACACTTAAATTCTCTGTAATTATAACCATTTCTAGACTGTTTAAAGAATACAGGACCTCTAGATTCTAATTTTATAATTATTCCCAAAAGTGGTGTTAACCAAGAGAGCACAAAAACAATTATGCATAAAGAAAATACAATATCGAATAACCTCTTAAGAAAATGATTTACACTTTCTTCTAAAGGAATATCACGAAGAGATAAAATAGGAATAAAATCGTAGTATTCGTACTTCAACTTTTTAGAATAAATTTCTTTATTATCTGGTAAAAATTTTAATATTTTTAGGTTGTTATCTGCAAAATTAACGATATTAAAAATCTGACTATTAGACAACTCTGTAATAGAACAATATATTTCATCTATATTATTCTTTTTAATATATTCTAAGCAGTCTTCTAATGATTCTTGAGATTTATCTTTTAAATTAAACACCTTTTTAAGATCATAACCGTATTCTGGGTTGTTTTTAAAAAAACCTTCTAAAGCATTGGTCTGTCTGTTTTTACCAACAATGACCGTCTTCCTTAAATTTCCACCAAATGAAGCTCTATATTTTTGAAGCAAATAATAAACTGTAAATTTTGCTACTCCAATAACAAAAAAGACATAAAAGATATACTTTAAAACTAGAATAGAATTTATATTTAAAGAATGTCTAAATCCAAAATAAGCAAAGACTATTAGTGTGAATAATAGTGCCTGTTTAAACAAAAGTGCTGCAATAGTAACTGGTCTTGTAAAACGGTACACTTCGTAAAATTTCGAGTAAATGGATAAAATAATCCAAGTAGTTGAAACTAAACCAATAAATAAATAAGGATTAACTTTTGGGAAGAAAAACAGTAAAGCCATCCCATTTATTATAAATAAATCGATAGCGTAAGAAATAGGTCTTAAATACCCTGAATATCTACCTTGTTTGTGTGTCCTCACCTATTAATTTAATTTTACTAAAAAAGATTATTGCCATGTTTACAGCTCAGGTGCAAAAATAGAAAAGAAAGGGGATTATAGAAGCTAGTTGTTAACTTATTATTATCATTTTAAACAATCTTTAAAAAACTCCAAATATTGTTTATTAATTGTATTCCAGTTATACTTTTCTACGATTTCATTTCGGCAACCATTAACTTTTTCTAGGTAATCCTTTTTTTCAATTGACTCTATAATGCCCTTAACATCAATATCACTTTCAAAATAAAATGCAAAATCTCCTAAAATAGAGCTATTAAATTCATTTTTATGACCAACTATTAAAGCATTCGAAGACATTGCCTCTAATAATGAAGGATTGGTACCACCAACTGAATGTCCGTGGAAATACAAATTTGAATAATACCTTAAGTTATTAAGAATATCTATATCGTAAATACCACCAACAAATTTTATAAAATCATGATGTTGATACTTTTTCTTTAAATAAGCTCCAAACGCATTACTATCATGTTTACCTACAACTAAGAACGTTTCCTTTTTGTTAGACAACACAACTCCATCTAATATCGTTTCTAAGTTATTTTCGGGCTCAAAACGAGCCACAAGCATATTATACTTATATGGTTTTACTTCAAAATCGTTTAGAACCTTCTCATTTGGATTATGGAATAAATCTGCACCATACGCTATGTATTTTGATTGCACATTGTATTTAGTATTCAAATAATTTTGTATACCAACAGAATCTGAGATTAAATGGTCGCTAGATTTAACAGCTAAAGATTCTGCAACTTTTAAAAACGATTGAATTTTTTTAGAATATTTGGATCGCTTCCATTCTAAACCATCCATATTGGTAATAACCATACTTTTTTTAGGAAGCAATTTGTACCAAACAGAACTGCTAGTATATCCGAGTTGAAGAAGGATATCGAAATTTCGTTTTCTTGAATCAAGAATACTATTAACATCGTAAATAAATTGTCCCGCAGTACCTATTCTATTCTCTGGATCTTTACAATGAATAATATGTACACCTTTAAATGTTTTTTCTTGATAAGGATGCATACTAGAGTTATACACATAAACATCGTGACCTTGATTTGCTAAATACACAGAAAAATACTCTGCAAATTGCTCAAAACCACCATGATAATTAGGTATTCCCCGTGTGCCCAATATTCCTATCTTCATGTCTAAAAAAATCAATTAAAAATAATGTATTCATAAAAATAAAAAATACAATCCCTTTATTTCTTTCAAAATAAGATTCAAAGAAAAGTGCAAACGTAATCATTATTAAAAACATTATATACAATATGTTCTTAGATTTTAACGCAATCCAAATACTAAACAAAAGGTAGCTTATAAAAAATAACAGCGAAATAATACCTAAAGACACGAGTATTTGTAAATATTGATTGTGCACATTATAGCCTTCGTACCAATTTGGAGCTAAACCATAATACATATAATAGTAATCTAAATAATTTTGAACATCCCCAACACCATAACCAAATAATAATTTATGGTCTTCGGTTGTATGATACAGGCCTATTTTTAAAAAGATATAACGTAACTCTAAATCACTAATATTATCCTTATCTTCTTTACTAAACACATAAGCTTCAGACAAGTTATTTGTAGGTTGAAATGCTTCAATATTAAAATGAATACCCTCCAGGAATCGTTCTTTAATTATAGGTACACAAGCCAATAGCGCAATGAATACAACCAAACCTCCAGACAATAGGAGTTTGTTTTTCATTTTCTGAACCAAAGAAAAAATCAAGAAAAAATATAGAGGAATACTTATAAATAAGACTGCTTTAGAGGCTGTTAAAATAAGTCCAATTCCTAAAATAGAAATTAAGCCAAAAACAAACAGTTTATTCTTGAAAACAGAACTTAAATGTAATTTGAATGAATAATAGGTAACTATAAAAATGCTTAATGTTATATACAGTGCAAAATATACGGGATGCTGATCGTACAATTTAGTAAATTCATGAAAGAAAACCGAGTCTATTCCCTTTCCTGAAATTAGATTAAAACTACCATAACATAGTAATATAAAGGTTGCCAAAGTTGTTGATAAAGCAAAAACTACAAGAATACGTTTTATTTTAAAATCGGCATTTTTGAAACTAAATAATACAAAAGGGATTAAAAACAATAATAGGTTTTTATTGACCACTTTTAATCCATAATTAACATTATCACTCGTTAGTGCGCTTCCTATAATAATTAGAAAATAAAATAACGGAAATAAAAATCCGAAATTATAATACTGCTTTAAATCTATTTTTTTTGTAAAAATTAAATAGAAGCTAAATACCCCAGCTAAAACAACCGAAATATTACCCACGTTTAGCATGTAAGGTATTGTAACCGCCATTAAACACATAAGTGTTTCTTCTGGACGATTTAATCCTTGCTTTTTTATAGTATTTAGAACACTCATTATTTAAAGAATCGCATTAACATTTTAGCTTTAGACTCCCAAGAATGTTCATTAATATTAATTAAAGGCTTGTTATTTTCTACCGATTTTAATGCGCTTGAAAAGTCTTCTGAAGAATCTACTAAATATAAATGCTTTTCTAAATCTTGAAGTCCATTTCCTCTTGTACCAACTACTTTCTTACCTGTTAGTAAATATTCATATGCTTTAATTGAATCGCCTCCATGCTGCTTTTCTCTAATGTTATAAGGAACAATACAGATATCGAAATTTTGAACATAATTTGGATACTCATCATAATGCTTATCGCCTAAGAAATAAACATTTTTTCTTTTTTCAATTTTTTCAAAGATCTCTTTATCTAGAATTTGACCTACAAAAACAAAAGAAGCATTCGGGTTATCGGCCGATAAATAATTAATTAAATCTGTGTTTAATAAATAAGATATTTTACCTCCAAAACCAATAATTGGTCTTTGAATATGTTTTAAATCTTCGGGTACATGCTTTAAATTTTTAATGAAGTCTGTTTTAACTCCATTCTTAACTAAGGAAATATTTTCAACTTTAAAAGTGCTTTTATAAAATTCAACATTCTCTAAAGAATTCGTTATCCATATAAAAGTATTTTCGGATAGTGTTTTATACCCCGAATAAATTTCATTTTTAATTTTCTGGTAAGCTGGGAATTTTAGAAAATTATCCCAAGCATCAAAAACTTTATTTTTAGAATCTAATTTAACTGCTAGTTTATAAGCAAACACATTTTGTAATACCACATTACTTGTTTCCATTTTAAGAACGTGTTTTGCTTTTTCAATAAAATTAAAATAGTGCTCGTCGTTATATTTAGCGATAAACCAAAGGTGTTTTTTAATAATTTGAGTAAAGATATCTTTAGAGTGGTAATCTACTACATATATGTTTGTATCAACCTTACTAAGTGTAAAACCATTTTCTGACAACAGCATTTCACCATTAATTTTTTTACTCTGTTTATTATAAGCCAATTCTAAAAAAGTTGTGGGCCTATTAATTACTAATATTTTTTCAATTTCGGAGTCTTTGGAAAATGCTTTAATAAAGTGAACATCTCGTGTTCTAAACCCTTCTCTTTCGCTTTTTCTCCAATCATGAAATGGAATTATAATTACGTTCATCTTTATAAAAATTAAAAAATAAAATAAGGCTAAATATTATACCGATCTCCGAAAATGGAGTTGTATAAAACATATAAATAAGTGCTAAAATACATACTGCATAGAAGCCTTGCCGGTTATTAATATTGAGTGTTTTTATTATAAAATACATGTATAATATAACTACAAATAATCCTATTAATCCTAAGTCAAAATAGGTCCAAATTAACTGTGTAAAATGAATCGTGTTTTTAAACTTTCCTGTAGATATGTCAAAATATGAATATGGGCCATCACCAATATATTTTGTATCTAAAACGTGTATTGCAGCAATAACAATTTGTTCTCTTTTGGCTGTACCTAGATTAAAGAAATGAAGCGATTTTTCGGCCGTAAAATTACGCTCTAACGTTCCTCCAAGTCTAGAGGTAATTAATTCAATATTCCTAATATTGTAAATAAATAATGCTCCTAAAACTACAATAAAACCAATCATAATTTTCCGAACAATCCTGTTTCTTGTAATTGCTTTATATAAATTCATAGAAATTATAATACCATAAAACAAAAACAATAATCCCTTAGAAATGTTAGATTCTGCTAATAGTAGCGTAATACTTAAATAAACAATTAATAGAAAAGTATATTTAGTAGATTGACGGATATTATTAATATTAAAATACAAAGAGGCTATCACTAAAAACAGATAAAGTCCTAAAGAATGATCAGACTTAAGAAAGAAACTTCCGAATAGAAAATCAAAAGACGCAATTTGCTGTCCGCTATTATTAAAATGAATTAAAATGTCATAAAAATTTCTTTGAATAAGAAGTATAGGTAACTGTATAATGGCAACATATAATACAAGTTTATTAACAGTTCTTTTTTGAATATAATTCTCGTTTTTATTCATTTTAAAAAACAAATAACAACTAAGAGGTAATACTGAAAAAATATTATATAATACGATATGGAATAAAGTAGAATGATTTATTACTCCACTAATAATAATTACAATACTATAAAGAAAAGCAAAACCTACAACTTTATCAAACACAATTTTCCCTCTAATTAAAACGTACAGAGCGTAGTTACTTAACATGATTAAGCAAAGTGCTAATGTTAACCCTGTATTAGAAACCCCTAAAAAAAACTGCAGACTTCCTCCTAATAAGAATATCAAAACAAAAATTAATAAGAACGAGAACTGATATATTGTTTTAAGCTTTAACATTTACTTGATACTGGCCATCACCCCTTTTAAAACATATTTTAATTTCCAAAAGTGTTTATAGTTGAATAACAGAATTACAAAAGTAAGTACTAAATAAATTATAGCATTAAGAATATAAACAACTTTATTATCTACAAAATTTTGTTCAAATTTAATTCCATTTCGAACTGCATAGAAAATTTTATTTTTTGAATCCGTTTTAATAAACCGATTGCTTAACAACCGCTTTTGGCTTGATTTTAAATGAAATGATTTCTCTAAATCTTCTAAAACACTAGACAAAACTAAATATATTTTACCTTTATTTTTACTTATTCTATAAGAATAATCGTAATCATCTCCGTACAAGTAATAATTTATATCTGGCAACCCTATTGTATCAATTAATTTTCTGTGAAAAAATAGTCCGCCATAAGGCGCTACACTTACTTCACCATAATTAATACTAGTATCTAACGGAGTTGTTTCTTTTTGAGAAAATTTATCTAAAATATTAAATCCTAAAAATGAATTTTGACTGCCAAGCATTTTAAACGGATCTTTAGATTGTATCGCCTTTTTATATAATTCTCTATCTAATCTGTAAGACAGTAATGCCGTATTATTCTTTTTAAGATTAGTGTTACTTTGCCAAAAGAGTTTTAATTCTGATAAAGCATTCGCTTTAGGTTTATTATCATCATCTAAAATCCAAATAAACTCTGCACCTGTATTATAAGCTTCATTTAATCCTTGATAAAACCCATTTGCAGACCCCGTGTTCTCTTTTAAATCGATTAATTTTATACTTGTATTTACAGCAACA
Organism: Formosa agariphila KMM 3901; assembly: GCF_000723205.1. NCBI lineage: Bacteria > Pseudomonadati > Bacteroidota > Flavobacteriia > Flavobacteriales > Flavobacteriaceae > Formosa > Formosa agariphila. The sequence goes on from NZ_HG315671.1 coordinate 4,151,963, forward strand.
AGGTTTCTAATCTGATTAATAGAATACTCGTCACTACCATTAGATACTATAATAATCTCGTCGACTAATTGACTTAAAGACGAATCTATTACTTCTTTGAGAAATGTAAATCGATTTCCGTAAGTTACCGTAACGACAGTTACCTTCATTTTAGAATTCATCAATTAAGTTCTTAATTCTTATTATAAATCTATTTCAATTTTTTTATCTAACAGTGGCGTAGATACAATGTATGGATCATACTGAGTATCGATTATTTTTCTAGAAAATGTTTTATAATCGGTAGTATTTAGGTAAATATTTGAACTAAATAATCTTGGAAAAGTAGCGCTATCTATGTCCATAACACCTTGATTAAACTTAATTACTATCGATTTAATTTGTATATCCGATTCTATTTTATTCTCTCCTAAATCGACTCTAAAACGATAAGGCAAAACGCCTGAAGGTAATTTAAACGATACAACCTGAAATTCATCTTTCCCTTTAATATCTATATACATTCTTTTATCTGCACTAAATCCTGATTCTGGATCATCTTCAATAAAAAATAATTGTAATCTGTCGTCTTCTAATATTTTGACATTTAAATCAACACTAAAAATATTGTCTTTTTCAATTTTATTAATACTAGTTTTTTTTTCAGAAATTTTATTTTTTTCATTTTTTCCTTCACAAGAAAACAATAAAAAAACACATGCTATTAAAAATATATTCCTCATAGTTTTTAAAGTTTAATTCAGCAAACAAGTATATTTTTCAATTTAACTTTTATTAGATTTTAATATGTTATTCAAGAATTGAGGCATATAAAAAGTAATTAAGTTAGATTTTTTGTAAACATAAAACGCACAACTCATATTTAAAATTATAGGGGAACATGCAGATATAATAGCTGCTCCTAATAAACCATATAAAGGAACAAATTTATATAAGCATAATAAAGTGCATACAAATACCACAGAAATAATATTACGCAATGCTTTTTCACTACCTGTCATACCCATAAATATACCTGCAGAACCGCAAAAAGAGCTAATTAACAGCCCTAAAACAAGAATCGCTAGTATCTGCTTTCCTTGTAAAAATTCTTCCCCAAAGAAGCTTAAAATATATCCAGAGAATAAAATTATGACAACAGATAAAATAGACCCGAAAATAAAAATCAATTTTGAAGATTGAAATAATAATTTTTGCAATTCAACTCTTTTATTATTCCAATATAGTTCAGCAAACTTTGGTGCAGAAATAGTATTAACAACCACCAAAACGATACTTATTAGTTGGGCCACTTTAAAACAAATATTAAAAATACCGACTTCTTCTGATGTGCCATAAGTTTCTAAAAAAAAAGCAGAAGAGGTACCCAACAACGATGTGATAACCAAAACAATCATCATAGGAAATGTTGTCTTTAGTAAATCTTTAGTTTTTACCTCGGACTTATAAACATCTACCGATTCTTTCTTTTTATTGAAGAATTTTATAATTGGTATAAAAGATAAAATCATACTTAAAATTATGGCACCTATTAAAGCGTAAATCGCATTAACTACATTATCGCTATAACTTAATGCCAATAAAAAAATTATTATAAACAAAGGCCTGTTAACACTTCGTAAATACTCACTAATTTGTAATTTTTTTAGTCCTCTAATAAATTCTATATTAACAATACTAACCGTTAAAAAAGGCAAAGCAACAGCACCTATTCTTAAAACCTGAACATAGATGTCGTTTTTAAATAAATTCTCTGCTACGGTTTCCGAAAAAAAGTATAACAACAGTGACAATAACAGAGAAAAAGGTAAGGCTAAATAAAAAACGTATTTATAAATATTTTTTATTTTATCATTGCCATTTTTAGTTTTATTGTACTGACCAACAAACCGTAATAGAGCCATATCTAAACCTAAAGCCCCAATAATTGATAAACTAATTAAAGCATTTAAAGTAAGTGTATATACACCCGCTCCCGATGCACCATATTTTCTAGAAATAATTAAAACAGTAATGTAACTTAATAACATACCAAAAATTTTCAGGACAAATGTTATGGCACTACCAAACAAAAGTTCTTTTAAATTGGCGTCTGAGTTGAGTTTACTGATTAGGTTTTTAAACAATTTTTATAGATTTATTATCAGAATTAAAATGCAAACAAAGCTACTATTTTAAAAAAGTAAATCCATTAAAATATACACTTTAATGTATACCTTTAATGGATTTACTTTTTTAAAATTACTTTTAGTTAAGCAATCTTAAACTTACACAATCATTCCTGCAGCAACAGTTTCGTTAGTTGAGTCGTCTACCAAAACAATGCTTCCTGTAGAGCGGTTTTCTCTATAAGAATCTATCATTAATGGCTTTGTTGTTCTAATCTTAACTTTTGCTATATCATTCATATTAAGCTCAGCATTACCCTCAACACGGTTTAAGGTTTCTATATCTATTTTATAAACGACATCTTTAATCATTGCTTTTTGATCGTTAGACGTATGCTTTATTGTGTATTTAGTACGTGGTTTTGCTCCTGTACTATTTAACCAACATAACATTACTTCTATATCTTGTGATGCTTCTGGTTTGTTATTAGAACGCACAATCATGTCTCCTCTTCCAATATCGATATCGTCTTCTAATTGAATCGATACTGATTGCGGCGCAAAGGCTTCTTCTAATTCTTGATCGTATAAATTTATACCTTTTATTTTAGATGTAAATCCTGAAGGCATTACTGTGATCTCATCTCCAATACGAAATACACCACTAGCTACACGTCCTGCATAACCACGGTAATCTCTATGAGAATCACTCTGAGGTCTAAGTACAGTTTGCACAGCAAAACGTGCATCAACCTTATTAATATCACTACTAATATGCATCGTTTCTAACACATATAGCATCGGTGAACCTTGGTACCAAGGCATATTCTCTGAGCGGTTAACAACATTATCTCCATCTAAAGCACTCATAGGAATAAATCTAACATCCTTAATTAGCATCTTAGATGAAATTTCTTCAAATTGAGAAACGATATTATTAAACACCTCTTCTGAATAATCCACTAAATCCATTTTGTTAACACACACAATAACATGTGGTATGTTTAACAATGACGCAATAAATGCATGACGCTTTGTTTGTTCGATGACACCATGTCTGGCGTCTATTAAAATAGTAGCCACATTTGCTGTTGAAGCTCCTGTAACCATATTTCTAGTGTACTGAATATGACCTGGAGTATCTGCAATGATAAATTTACGCTTAGGTGTTGTAAAATATCTGTACGCAACGTCTATTGTTATTCCTTGTTCACGTTCGTCCTTTAAACCGTCTGTAAATAGGGCTAAATCGACGCCTGCATGACCTTTTTTCTTACTTGTATTTTCTATAGATTGTAACTGATCTTCAAAAATAGATTTTGAATCGTATAGTAAACGACCAATTAAGGTACTTTTTCCGTCATCTACACTCCCAGCTGTTGTGAATCTTAATAATTGATTATTATCTAACATATTACTTCTTTCTTAAATTGATTGGAGAATTGATTAAAAATAGCCTTGACGTTTTCTGTCTTCCATAGCTGATTCTGAACGTTTATCGTCACTTCTGTTACCTCGTTCTGTTTGGCGCATTCCTGCAACCTCATCTGCGATTTTGGCTAACGTATCGGCATCAGATTCGATTCCACCTGTAATGGTAATATCTCCTAATGTTCTAAATCTTATTTTTTTAGTAACTACCTCTTCATGGTCTTCAAGAATTAAAAATTCAGAATTAGGAATCCAAGCATCTTGTCTCCATACAACCTCACGTTCATGAGCGAAGTATAACGAAGGTATAGCGATGTTTTCACGTTTAATATAGTTCCAAACATCCATTTCAGTCCAGTTACTTATAGGGAAAGCTCTAAAATGCTCACCTTCAAAATATTTACCGTTTAAAATGTTCCATAATTCTGGACGTTGGTTTTTCGGGTCCCACTGCCCGAAATCATCTCTATGAGAAAAGAAACGTTCTTTTGCTCTTGCTTTTTCTTCGTCACGACGACCACCTCCAATAGCACAATCTACCTTATTTGCTTCAATAGCATCTAAAAGCGTAGTAATTTGAAGTGCATTACGTGTAGCATTTTTACCTTTTTCTTCAGCAACTCGTCCGTCATCTATCGATTCTTGAACAGAACCAACAATTAAGTTTACACCTAAATCTTTAATAATATCATCTCTAAACTGAATAGTTTCAGGGAAATTATGTCCTGTATCTACGTGCATTAAAGGAAATGGAATCTTTGAAGGATAAAATGCCTTTTTAGCCAAATGTGTTAATACAATTGAATCTTTCCCTCCAGAAAATAAAATTACTGGATTCTGAAATTGAGCCCATACTTCTCTTAAGATATAGATCGCTTCACTCTCTAATTCATCTAAATAATTTAAATAATACTTATTACTACTCATTGCTCAATAATTTTAATTTAGGTAATATATATTCTACTATTTTATTTGCTGCATCTTCTACAGATACACCTTCTGTTTTTATTTCTACATCTGGATTTTCAGGAGCCTCGTAAGGCGCAGAAATTCCAGTCATATTTTTTATTTCTCCTGCTCTAGCTTTTTTATAAAGCCCTTTAGTATCACGGCGTTCACACTCTTCAACACTAGTATTTACATAAATCTCAACAAAATTATCGTCCTTAACAATAGATTTAATATTTAATCTATCTTTTTTATAAGGCGAAACAAAAGCTGCTAGCGTTACAACACCAGCATCAATCATTAGATTTGAGATTTCTGCTATCCTGCGGATATTCTCTTTACGATCTTCTGGAGCAAAGGTTAAATCACAATTGATTCCTTTTCGGATATTATCTCCGTCTAATGTATAGGTTTTTATTCCTTTTTCAAATAATTTTTGTTCAACCACATTCGCTATAGTCGATTTCCCTGAACCTGAAAGCCCAGTAAACCAAATTAAAAATGAATTATGTTGATTATTACTTTGTCTATCTTTTCGGGATATTTGATAATCGTGAGGTATAATATTCTCTTTCATTATTCGTGAGTATGACGTTTATTTTTATCTAAACCAAAATTAATTTTATACCAAGCTTTCTCATGTAAATAGTATAAAATCATTTTAGTTAGTACTTCTGTTCCACCTACTTTTAAACCAATCATTGGGTCTCCAGATATTAACCAAGCTAATGTCATGGTATCCAAAGTGCCTACAACACGCCAAGTAACCGTTTTAAAGATATGACGTTTATTACTCTCTTCCATATCGACCTTAAACCATACACGTTCGTGTAAATAGTATAAAATCATTTTGGTTGTAACTTCAGCCGCACCAATTTTAAGACCTGTAAGCGGATCTCCAGAAATTAACCAAGACAACAAAATAGTGTCTAAAGTCCCAACTATTCGCCATGTAATTGCCTTAACAATATGTCTTTTATGTGAAGTATCTTTCATCTTTTATAGACTTTTATGCCTATTATGTTTAGAACAAAAGTAAGCTTTTTTTAATTAAAAACAATTATCCTATAGGGTTACTAGGAAAAAAGGATTTAATAAATTTTCTTTATTGTATAATAACGCCTGATCCGTTTCTTTCGAAATAACTTCTACACCAACAGCATTACAAATTGCCTGACCTGCAGCAGTATCCCACTCCATTGTTGGAGCAAATCTAGGATAAACATCTGCATTTCCTTCTGCTACTAAACAAAATTTAAGAGAACTTCCTTTGGAAACAATTTCAACATCACTTCCATTTGCTTTTAAAGTTTCTACAAAGTCAAGTGTATCCTGACTCATATGCGAACGGCTTCCAACAACTTGAACTGGATTAGAATTAGAATCTTTAGGTTGCAATGCTTCTGCATGTTCTAAAATATACGCTATAGACGTGTTATGGTCTTCTAATTCAACTTTAAAACCTTCGTTATTTGTTACATCACCATAATATAATGTCTTAACTGCAGGCACATAAATAACGCCTAAAACAGGCTTTCCATTAGTTACAAGTGCAATATTTACTGTAAACTCGCCATTACGCTTAATAAATTCTTTTGTGCCATCTACTGGGTCTACAATCCAGCACGTTTCCCAAGTTTTTCTAACCTGGTAATCTGTTTGTTTATTCTCTTCACTAATAATTGGAATCTCTGATGGAATTAAGAATGAATTAATAATGTCATTCGCTTTTTTATCAGCTTCAGTTAAGGGTGATTTATCATCTTTTAATTCCACATTAAAAGCTGTATCATACACTTGCATAATAACTTCTCCTGCTTTTAACGATGCTTCGATAGCGGTTTTTAAATTTGAATTCATTTATAAATTTTTAATAGCTTGCTTTAAACTTACCCTCCAATGCGGAATGTCAATTTTAAAAGTTTCTTTTATTTTTGATTTATCCATTACGCTAAATTGTGGGCGAGCAGCAGGTGTTGGATAGGCTTCTGTTTTAATAGGGAAAACTTTGGTATTTGTTTCTGTAATTTCAAAAATAGCATCAGCAAAATCATACCAACTGGCTACCCCTTCATTACTATAATGATATAACCCATAAGTGGTTGGGTTATCATTTATAATTTTCAACATTACATTAGCTAAATCTGTTGCATAAGTCGGCGTACCTATCTGATCTGCAACTACGCTTAATTCTGGTCTAGTTTCTGCTAAACGTAACATCGTTTTCATGAAATTATTAGCATGTTCTGAGTATAACCAAGATGTTCTTAAAATAAAATATGCATCTAAATTATCTTGTATAGCTTGTTCTCCTTCAAGTTTTGTTAATCCATAAATGCCTAATGGTTCTGCAATATCAGTTTCAGAATATAAAGACGAAGATTTTCCATCGAACACAAAATCTGTAGATACATGAATGAGCTTCACATTATTAGCTTTACAAGCTATAGCTAAATGTTTAGCACCATCATTATTTACTTTACGCGCTAAATCAATATCAGTTTCCGCTTTATCTACAGCTGTATAAGCAGCACAGTTTATACACCAATCGATATTATTATTTTGAAAAAAATCAGCAACATGTTGCTGACTTGTAATATCTAAATTTTCTGAATCTGTATATATAAATTGCAGTTGATTGTTATGTTTACTAACATCCTTAATACAGGCTGCTAATTGTCCGTTTCCTCCGGTAACTAAAATTTTCATTATAAAGTTGCGTTTTCAAATGAAGGTGATATGGTATCTTTTTCAGATATCAACATCTCACTTTCATCAATTTGCCAATCGATATTTAAGGTCTTGTCGTTATAAATAATACTGCCTTCTGATGCTTTGTTATAAAAGTTGTCACATTTATAAGAAAAAATAGCTGTTTCACTTAACACGACAAATCCGTGAGCAAATCCACGAGGCACAAATAACTGCCTTTTATTATCTTCAGTTAAATTAACGGCGACATGTTGACCAAAAGTTGGAGACCCTTTTCTAATATCTACAGCGACATCTAAAACCTCACCTTTTACAACACGGACTAACTTTGCTTGTGCATGCTCGCCTAATTGATAATGAAGTCCTCGTAAAACACCTCTAGAAGAAAATGATTCGTTGTCCTGAACGAATGTTACATCTAATCCTGTTAATTTATTAAAAGTCTCTGCATTATAAGATTCAAGAAAATATCCTCTTTTATCACCAAACACTTGCGGTTCTAAAATAAAACAATCCTTTAATTTAGTTTCTGTAACAGTCATTATTTTTTATTTAATAATCCCAATAAGTTCTTACCATAACCACTCTTAAGTAAAGGTTGCGCTAAGGCTTCAAATTGTTCTGAAGAGATATACCCCATTTCGAAAGCTGCTGCCTCAATAGAACCAATTTTTAATCCCTGACGTTCTTCTAATACCTCAACAAATTGAGATGCTTGCATAAGCGATTGGAATGTACCTGTATCTAACCAAGCCGTACCTCTGTCTAAAATACTAACACTTAATTTCCCTTGCTCTAAGTAAACTTTATTAACATCGGTAATTTCTAATTCACCTCTATGACTCGGGGCTATATTTTTAGCAATTTCTACCACCGAGTTATCATAAAAATAAATACCAGGAACAGCATAATTAGATTTTGGATGCTCGGGTTTTTCTTCAATAGAAATGGCTTGTCCATTTTCATCAAAATCTACTACTCCGTAACGTTCTGGGTCATGAACACGATATGCATAAATGATTCCACCATCTGGATCATTATTCTCTTGTAATAATTTACCTAAACCAGTTCCGTAAAAAATGTTATCTCCTAAAATTAAAGCTACTTTTTCATCTCCAATAAAGTCTGCACCAATAATAAAAGCTTCTGCTAAACCATTTGGCTCTTCTTGTACAGCGTATTCGAATTTACATCCGAACTTTTCTCCATCTCCCAATAAATCTTTAAATAATGGTAAATCTTTAGGCGTTGAAATGATTAAGATCTCATTAATACCGGCATACATTAATGTAGATAACGGATAATAAATCATTGGTTTATCGTAAATAGGCATTAATTGCTTACTTACAGATAATGTTAAAGGGTGTAACCTTGTTCCTGATCCTCCTGCTAGAATAATTCCTTTCATCTTAATTTTTGTATTTATTGATATACCACTCGATAGTTTTCTTAATTCCTGTTTCGAAATTTTCATCGGCTTTCCAGCCCAATTCATTTTCTAACTTTGTAGCATCTATTGCATAACGGAAATCATGTCCTGCACGGTCTTTTACAAAAGTAATTTGATCTGCATAAGGCTTTTCTTTTGGATATATACCGTCTAAAATACCACAAATTGTATTTACAATGTACATATTATCACGTTCATTTCTACCTCCAATATTATACGTTTCTCCAAACTTTCCTGTTTTATAAACTAAAGCAATTCCTTTACAGTGATCTAAAACATATAACCAGTCACGGATATTTTTCCCATCGCCATAAATTGGAATATCTTCACCAGAAAGTGCCTTTCTAATAATTGTTGGAATTAATTTTTCATCGTGCTGTTTTGGGCCGTAGTTGTTAGAACAATTAGTTGTTAAAACATTCATACCATATGTATGGAAATAACTTCTTACAACAAAATCTGAAGAAGCTTTAGAAGCACTATATGGGCTGTTAGGTGCATATGGAGTCGTTTCTAAAAACAGACCTGTTTCACCTAAAGTTCCGTACACCTCATCTGTAGAAATGTGATGAAATTTATTATTCTCGCAACCTTCTTTAAATTCGAAAGGTCCATTCATCCAATGTTTTTTAGCGACATCAATTAAATTGAAAGTTCCAAAAATATTTGTTTGCATAAATGCATCTGGATTTTTAATAGAATTATCCACATGTGATTCAGCTGCAAAATGAATGATTCCAGAAAATTTATATTTCTCAAACAATTCCTCTATTAAATTACGATCACAAATATCGCCTTCAACAAAAGTATAATTTGGATTACCCTCTACTTCAGATACATTTTCTAAATCGCCAGCATAAGTTAACTTATCCAGGTTTACAAGATGAATATCTTTATTTTCTTCTAAAAAATAAGGAACAAAATTCGAGCCAATGAAACCTGCCCCTCCGGTTACTAATATTGAAGTTTTAACCTTCATAATTTTTTATAAATTTAATGATTTTTAAACCTGCTATTAATAAATAAATTAATAGAAATGCTAAAATTGGTAATGTAAGCATATAATTTTTATACAAGTTAGACACTTTGTATCCTATATTTTGAAACCCTGAAACAGTTTCAAAAAGCACAATACCATCTAATCGATTTGCTTCGAGATCAACTAACTTAACTCTTAAGTCGACTTCTTTATTTAACAACTCATACTCTTTGGTAACTGATTTATCTTTTTCAAAAGACAAACCATCACCTATTGTGATTCCTTTTCTTGACTGAGATTTTGACTCTTCTTTTAAAACAGAAATATAAACTTTCTGTAAGGAATCTATTTTATTTAAAGATGTTGTTAAATTTTCCTCTTCAAATTTATAAACCTTATTTCTTCGATCTAATAAACTTTGAGAATATGTATTTTCAAAAACACGATTTAACCCCTGCTCTAAATCTTTAAAAATATCATTTTTTAATGCTTCTACTTTAATTTCATAGATTTTAGTAGAATAAATATCACGTCTCTCAATAAATTTCTCATAAGAAAAACTACTTACCGTTGAACTATCCAAAGAGAGTAAAAACTCCTCGTATTCTAACATTAAATCTGTTTCCGATTCTGGTCCAGGACCAACATCAAAACTTTTAATACTTTCAGCAGTTTCTAAATCTATTTTAAAAATTTCAGAAAGATCATTATATTCACCATTCTCTATAAGTGCATTATAGTAGCTTATACTATTAATTAATGGAAATTTAGAATCGTAATACGGCTTAACTATCATGTTAGCCCCATAAATTGTAGGCTTATTTTTATCGATAAAATAACCAGAAATTGCAGCAATTACCATAACTAAGGCTATAATTTTTGCATAAATTACAATAGGCTTTAATGCATAAATTATCAGCTTAAACAGATACTCAAATAAACGTCCAATTAATTTAAAAAAGTTAGAAAACCCTTTTCCAATATAATTAAACAACACGATTAAGTCGACTTCATCTGTCGAATTATGGTGCTTTTGAGGTAAATTAGAATTAGAATTTTCTGGCAAGTTTGTATTCATTTATATTAATTAAATATTTGTTTCAAAATCGTTCTTGTAATTAAATATGTTGGTTTAACTCCTGTTGTTCCTAAACCTCCAGATGCTAATGTACCTCCTGTTTCTAAAGGATTATCGCTAGCATAATATGCATATCTTACTTTTACATCTGGTGAAATATTACCTCTCACTTTAGATGCCGATTGTATTGCCTTTTGGTAATGTGCACCTTCCATTTCTAAACCGATAACATTCCAAGATGAATTATAGAAGAATTTTAAAATGTCTTTATTTTGAAGCGAAGTCCCTAAAACAGTAATCATAGCACCTTCAAAAACTTCAATACCATGACCTTCTAAATCTGATTTACTTAACTCATTATTTAACGGATAATTATCTGCGGTCCCTTCAAAAATATGAGCAGAAGGAATCATAATATCTCCTTTTCCTCCTTCAAGAATTCCAGCTTTACCCATTATTGAAAGCGACTCTACATTTAGATACACTTTTTTACCTTCAATTTTATAAGGCTTTAATAGTTCGTCTATCGTTTCGTAAGCTTGCTCTCCAAAAGCATAATCCATAACTAAAATTACAGGTTTTTCCTCCTGAAGTTTAGTTTCATTTGTAGCTATATCAATTTTAGAGGCATCTATTTTAGAAGTGTCAAAAATCTGAACATCGATATTTGTTCCAGAAGTATCATCAATAAAAATCATTCCTTTTTGTAACGCTTCTTTCTGCACTTTATTTCTTAGCGCTTTATTGTCCTTATGACTTAAGGCTTCGTAAACTTCAAAAACATCTTTTTTAGACACTAACGATTTTAAAGCATTAGGAGCAAAAAGGGTATTCATTACACTATGCATATTCGCACTAATTACATGAATAGGACGTTGTAATAAATCATTTTTATAAAGTGTATGTTTTATTTTGTTCGCCCAAATTTCACCGTGAATATGGTGCCCTAAACGCTCACGTAACATCGGACTAAAAGTAACTGTTCGTTTATCGTTATTTATAACTTCTTCTATTGCCAATTTTCCTAGCCAATACACAATATGTAATAAACGCTCTGGATTTTGAGGTGTAGAGAACTGATGATATATTTCGGTAATTTCGTTAAACGTTCTTCCTAAAATATTTGCAGTATAGGTAATTGCAATTTCTCGGTCCGGCTGCGTTAATTCTTCGTTACTAAGAACAACCTTCTCAAGCTTAATCCAATCTCTTGTCGTAGTTCCCTCGTCATCTATAATAACGCGTTTACTGATTTTATGAGATTCAATAAAAAGAAATGTAAGATGGGTAAGAATATCGTAAATTTCTGAACGTCCGCGAGTGATTTCAATATTCATTTGATCCTCATCAATACGATAACAATTGCGACGTCTTTTTGGTGGAATTATAGCTTTAAAATGCGAATCAGCATAACCTTCATCACTTGTTAAATTTATATAACGGCATTCTTCAATTCCAATAGGAAGCCTATCTACAATGTATAATAAACCATCCAGTTCTGCTTTCTCATCGCCAACAGAACCATAAATTTCTGGTCTAAGAAGCAATAAAGCCTCTCTTAAGGTTTCCCCAGAAATTCCCATAGGTTTATAAAATCCACGATTAAACAAATGTCTCATTGTAATATACATGCGCTCTATAGCGCCAGAACTCTCTTGAGCTCGTGTTCTTTCGTGATGTTTTTTATTACTCATAAAATTATTTTCCGCACAAATATAGCACTATTTAGTTACTTTTAAGGCATATAGCGTATCTGCTATTTTTCGGTCGTTAGATAATCTTGGGATTTTATTTTGTCCTCCTAATTTTCCAATAGATTTCATATAATCCTGAAATCCATCTTTTTTTATTGAAGTAATTTTTAATGGCTGAAGTACTTTGCCTTCTATTAAATCGAAATAATAACTATTTTGTTTTTGAAGTGATTCATCTAGCTTCTCAACCAGTTCTTGAAGATGCTTTGGTTCGTTTTCGAATTCTACAAACCACTCATGAAAAGGTAAACCAGATTCCGGATTTATTTGTGGCGCAACCGTAAATTCCGAAATACGAATATCTGTATCAGCAGTTGCATCTTTCATGGCTTGTTCTACTTCTTTACCAATTACATGCTCTCCAAATGCCGAAATAAAATGTTTTATACGCCCCGTTACGATAACACGATAAGGTTTTAACGATGTAAAGGCAACAGTATCTCCAATGTTATAGGCCCACAATCCTGCTGTTGTAGAAATAATTAGAACATAATTTACGTCTAACTCTACGTCTTTAATGGTAATACGTTTTGGGTTTTCTTCGAAAAATTCGTCGGCTTTTATAAACTCGTAAAAAATACCAGAATTTAGCTGTAACAACATTCCTTTTTCGTTCTGCTTATCTTGGTAGGCAAAAAAACCTTCGCTTGCGGGATACAATTCAATACTGTCAACTTTTCTTCCTATTAATTTTTCAAATTTAGCACGATACGGTTCGTAATTCACACCTCCAAAAATGAATAAATTAAAGTTCTTAAAGATATCTCCAACAGGTTTGCCAGTTTTTTCCTGAAGCTTTTCAAAATACATTTGTACCCAAGACGGAATCCCTGAAATTATAGTCATATCCTCCGGAAGCGTTTCTTCAACTATAGCATCAACTTTTGTTTCCCAATCTTCTATACAGTTTGTTTCCCAACTTGGAAGTCTATTTTTCTGAAGATATTTAGGAACAAAATGTGCTACAATCCCTGATAATCTTCCAAGGTTTATACCGTTTTTCTTTTCTAAAATTGGGCTTCCTTGAAGGAAAATCATTTTACCATCAACAAAACTAGAGTTACCCGTTTCATTAATGTATAATAAAATAGCATTTCTAGCGGCTTCAATATGCGTTGGCATACTTTCTTTTGTAATTGGAATGTATTTCGCACCAGAGGTGGTTCCCGAAGTTTTAGCAAAATATAAAGGCTTTCCTTTCCATAATATATCAGCTTGGCCATCTACAACTTTTAAAACATAAGGTTTTAAGTCTTCGTAATCACGAACCGGAACGTGTTTTACAAAATCTTCGAATGTTTTTATGTTTTGAAAATTATGATCCTTTCCAAACATTGTAGAACTTGCCTCTGAAATTAAGTTTTTAAAAACTTTATCTTGAGTTTCAATGGGATTATTAGCCCATTTCTGAACAGAACTATATATATACTTGGCAAATGGTTTTGCTAAAAGTGCTTTTATGGACATCATGGTTTAAAATCGATAAAATTAATTGGATTAATAGGATAGCCATCGCTCCACAACTCAAAATGTAAATGTGGTCCAGTGGTGTATTCACCAGAATCTCCTGCTGTAGCAATTACTTCTCCCGCCTTAACTAAATCTCCTTGTTCTTTGGTTAAAGTTGCATTGTGTTTATATACAGAAATTAACCCGTAGCTATGCTCTAAAATAATAACAAACCCTGTTTGAGTTGTCCATTCAGAAAAAATAACTCTACCATCGGCCGTAGCCTTTATTGGCGTATCTTTTGCTACAACAATATCTACAGCATAGTGTTTATCTTTAACACTATACGACTCGCTAATTTCTCCACTTGCTGGTGGAAATAACACAAAGTTTGCTGCTGAAGTGGCAGAATCGAAAAGATTATATTTATCTTCTTTATCTACACGTTCTCTTAATAATGAATCTGCTTTGGTTGGACTTAAATCCACTTGACTCGCTTCAAATTTAGTAGCAGCGATAATTGAATCTTTATTAATATTTGTTGTTGAAATATCGCCTTCTAAAACTTTTTTTATGGACGCATAAAACTGTTCGTTTTCATGTAATACTTGCTGTAACGAATCTGTTTTAAAATGCAATTCTGTGGCAGATTGTTTTAAAGCTGAAGACGAATACCCAGGAATATATTCACGTAAAGACGTGTAAGCTATTAACAATGTCGTGGCTACAATTAAAAACATGCTTAATAAAGACAGAACAACAAAAACATTTAATCGCGTGAGTTTAAAAGACAAGCGCTCTTCAAAAGTGTCTTCATTTAAAATAACAAGGCGGTACTTATGAAGTAACTTCTTTGTTAATTTTTTATTTTTGGGTTTCTTTTGATTCATCTTAAGAACAAAATTAAATAAATTAATGGCACCAAACCTTTATGTTTTCCTAAAATTATTATTAAAACATCAATATTAAACTTTAATCATTACCTTTGTTTTTTAAACATTGAATAATATGATTTCTCAAGGAATATTTTTAGTTATTGGAGCGCCTCAAATCATCTTAATTGTGGTAATTGTTTTATTACTTTTTGGTGGTAAAAAAATCCCTGAACTTATGCGTGGGTTAGGAAGTGGTATTAAAGAGTTTAAAGACGCTTCGAAAGAAGAGGACGAAAACAAAGACAAAAAAGCATAGTTTACTATTTTACACGATACTATAAAAAAAAGCCAACAATTAATTGTTGGCTTTTTTTACATCTAAATTTTACAAGTGTTATTCAAATTTAATAGATTTCATGATTGCATCTAACTCAAACACATAATCGCGTTTTTCTACTGAAGGCGCAAAAGTAAACCCTTCTACAACAAGTAATCTATTATTTGCTTTATCCTCTATAATATAATTTATGAATGGTCCAGACATAAAAGCATTTTTCACGTCCCAGATTCCTTTCGTTTCAACCACAGGCTTATCGTCTATTGTGGTATGAAATAAATATGGTGCATAGGCTTTTTCTGTAATCATAAATGTTCCTTCTGTAGGTCCTGGAATATGTACTTGCCCAATAGAATCTCTAATTTTAATAATTTGCTGAACCAAACTATCATTTTGTTTTAATACGTTTAAAGGCAACTCATACAACATAATATTCTGAGTTCCCGTTGTAATATCCTTTCTTAACCAGAAAAAATTATTATCCTTTTTAGCAATTCTATAAGCCGATGGAAGCTCCATTTTAATACCTAAAGCCTTTTCAATGGTATCTATTTTAAGTAATGATAATTTAATTCGGCGTTGCTTTTCTTTTATTTCCTGATTTTTAAAAGCTTCAATAATTTTAGGTGCATTGTTTTTTAATTGTTCAATAACCTCAGCTTCTGTTTTTCCAGAAACAACTATAACTTTTTGAGGAATGGCATAAACATTCTTACCAAATTTTACTGAAGATGTTTTGTTCGCATCAACTTCTACGCGTAAGACCGTTCTGTTTTTTGTAACAAAACCACTAAATACTTGAGGCGGAATTTGACTCAATGAAAATAAAGGTTCGTCTTGCGGTAAACCGTCTACAGGCGATGCTAACGTGTTTCTTATTGCTTCACCAACATTGCCCTGCCACAATTCATTATCGACCACAACAGACAAGTTATTTAAGTTTCCAGAAGATTCAGACAATAATTTCTGATTGCCTTTTTTGTCATCATTACAGCTAGTAAGCACAAGAAGCGCAGTTACAAAGAATAGAATTTTATGCATAATGTTTAGTTTTTTTCAAGATGATTAACCTTTAGACATTTTTAAAGTCATTCCTGGTTTTAAACGACTACCGCTAATATCGTTCCATTCTTTAATATTATCGACAGAAATACCAGAATGTTTTTGAGCAATGCTCCATAAAGAATCTCCTTTTTTAACAATATATGTGTTTTCTGTTGTAGATGCTGTAGAAGTATTAGTTGACGTTGGCTTAGCCGTAGCTGTTGAATTTCTAGGATAAATAGTTAAACGCTGACCAATACTTAAATTATTACTTCTAAGGCCATTCCATTGTTTTATCTGACTTACACGGACACTATATTTTCGAGCAATTTTACCCAAATAATCTCCAGACTTAACGGTATACCTTGTTTTTGTTTCCGATTCTATTAATTGTGGTAGCGGTTTTTCACGTTTATCGAACTCTGCTTTTGCATAAGCGTAAATCTCATCTTCATTAGCAACAAAAGGTCCAATAGCCCGAACTGGCAAACGTAACGTATATGTTTCATCCTTAATAAAAGGAATGACATCAAGTTTATAAGACGGATTTAAAAACTGAAGTTCTTCTATTTTCACACCTGTAAGTTCAGATACCTGATCTAAAGTTATCATTTGTTTCACGTGAAGCGTATCGGTTTCTACATATGCAATTTCAGGTTTTAACTTAGAAAACCCTAACTCTTCTGCATTCTCAAAAATATACATCGTAGCTAAAAACGCTGGTAAATATCCAGCCGTTTCACGAGGTAAATAGTTTCTTATATTCCAATAATTTTCATAACCTCCAGAACGTCTTATTGCTTTGGTTACATTTCCTGGTCCTGAATTATACGCTGCTAAAGCTAAATCCCAATCTCCAAACATACTATATAGTTTAGATAAATATTTAGCTGCTGCTTCGGTAGATTTTAATGGATCACTACGGTCGTCTACATAACTACTAACATCTAATCCATAGTATTTTCCTGTGGTGTACATAAATTGCCATAAACCAGTGGCTCCTACTCTAGATTTGGCTCTAGGTTTTAAAGCAGATTCTACAATAGATAAATATTTAATTTCAAGAGGAATATTATAATTATCTAATTCACGCTCGAACATAGGAAAATAATATTCGCTTAACGTCATTAGTTTTTGCATCGAATTTCTTCGACGTTTTAAATACGATTTAATCACACTTTCTAGAGCAGGGTTATATGCCACATTAAAAGGTGTTTTTGCATCTAATTCTAATAAACGTTTTTTAAGTGTATCTGTATTTAGTTCTGGATAATCTACTTCTTCGTATGTAAGATCTGTAACCGATTCGTAAATAGAATCGTATAAACTATTGCTGTATAATTCTTCCAACCAAAGTTCATCTACTTTAGCAGAATAGGCATGATCTCTTAAGTGTTCTAAACTTAAAGAGTCTATTGCAGGTTTAATTTCTTGTTTGTAATACGCTTGGCCGTCTATAATAGTATCCACAGTATGATCTTCGCCAGAACGCAACTTATCTTCTGTGACAAGTTCTGTATAGAATTTTACAGCTGTAGAGTCTTGCAATATTGAATTTACAATCACAGAATCCTGACTATCTTTAACAGCCAGAGAATCTTGAGCATAAAAACAAGTAATTTGCAAAAATGCTAAACAAAAAAAATACGAATTTAGTCGTTGCTTCATTTATAAAACCATTAGATTGGTATAACGTCGAGCCGGCTAAATTCGTGTTTTTATACTGAAAATGAAAGCTAAAGTTATAAAACTCTTAAACTATCATTATTTAATTTGGGTGTATTAGTCTAAAATTGCAGCAATACCAGGTAATGTTTTTCCTTCTAAACTCTCTAACATTGCACCACCTCCTGTACTTACATAACTTACTTTATTTTCGAAACCAAATTGCTTAACAGCTGCAACAGAGTCTCCTCCTCCAACTAAAGAAAAAGCTCCATTCTTAGTCGCCTCTGCAATAGAGTCTCCTAAAGCAATTGTTCCTTTAGCAAAAGTTGGCATTTCGAACACACCTAAAGGTCCGTTCCATAAAATGGTTTTACTTTCTAAAACAACTTTATTAAAGTTTTCTATAGATTTTGGACCAGCATCTAAACCTTGCCATCCTTCTGGTATTTTAGTTACATCTACAATCTGAGTTTCAGCATCGTTACTAAATGCGTTTGCTGCAACTACATCTACAGGAATATGTATTTGTACATTTTTCTCTTTAGCTTGTTTTAAAATATCTAGCGCTAATTCCATTTTATCATCTTCACAAATAGAATCACCTACTTGACCACCTTGAGCTTTTATGAAAGTAAATGTCATCCCTCCTCCAATAATTAAGTGGTCTACTTTATCTAAAATATTTTCTATAATTGTGATTTTTGAAGACACTTTAGCACCACCTAAAACAGCTAATACAGGCTTTTCTCCAGTTTCCATTACTTTTTGGATACTTTCAATTTCTTGAGCTAGTAAATATCCGAAACATTTTTTCTCTGGGAAAAATTGAGCAACGATAGTAGTAGAAGCATGTGCTCTATGCGCTGTTCCAAAAGCATCGTTTACATAAATATCTCCTAATTTAGACAGTTGCTCAGCAAATTTTTCATCACCAGCAGTTTCTTCTGAATAAAAACGTAAATTTTCTAATAATAACACTTCACCAGGTTGAAGGTTTGCCACAGCTTGTTCTGCTTTTTCACCAACACAGTCTGAAACAAATTTTACCGACACACCTAAAACATTAGACACTTCTTCGCTAATATGTTTTAAAGAAAACTCATCTTGAGCACCTTTTGGTCTTCCTAAGTGAGACATTAATACACAGCTTCCGCCATCTTCTAAAATTTTAATAATTGTAGGTTTAGCAGATACAATTCTTGTGTTATCTGTTACATTATAATCCTCGTCTAAAGGCACATTAAAATCTACTCTAATTAATGCTTTTTTATTATTAAAATCGAAATCATTAAGTGTTTTCATCCTAAAAAGTTTTGATGTTATTCTACAAATGTAAACAATAAAAAACAGCTTTAAAACGTGTTTTTTTTACGAAAACGATATAGTCTTAAATAAATTTCAGTTAAAAATTCAATAAAACTATTAATTCGTCAATTTAAACCAAACAATCAAGGCTAAACACGACTTTATAATTGAAAATACAATACTTAACATCAACCCCTTTTGGATAACAAAAACTTAAAATTTTTATGTAGGTTTGCTTCATGCTGTTTAAAGATATTTTAGGTCAGGACCATATTAAAAATCACTTAACCCAAAGTGTAGATAATGGTCGTATACCCCACGCTCAACTATTTGTTGGTCCAGAAGGTTCTGGTACATTACCACTTGCTATTGCTTATGCACAATACATTTTGTGTAAAAACTCTAACGGAGAAAACAATACTGGTAACGAAGCGTGCAATCTAAAATTCAATAACATTTCGCATCCCGATTTGCATTTTGCCTTTCCTGTAACAACAACAGGAAGTATAAAATCGCATCCCGTGTCTTCTCACTTTTTAACAGAGTGGCGACAATTATTAAAAGAACAACCTTACGGAAATCTTTTTGATTGGTACAAAATGTTAGGCGTAAACAATAAGCAAGGACAAATTGGTGTTGATGAAGCCCAGGACATAGTAAAAGCGTTATCATTAAAGGCATATGAAGGTGGCTACAAAGTGATGATTATTTGGATGGCTGAGAAAATGAATACTCCTGCTGCCAATAAATTATTAAAGCTTATAGAAGAACCACCCAATAAAACTGTGTTTATTTTAATTGCTGAAGAAGAGCAACAAATTATAAATACAATACGTTCGCGTTGTCAGGTTTTACATTTCCCAGCACTTGCAGAAGAGGTGATTGTTGAAGCTTTGGTTAAAAACTATCACATAAAAGAAAGTGAAGCTACAAAAATTGCTCATCAAGCTTATGGAAATTATAATAAGGCTTGCGATTTAGTCTATCACGATTCAGAAGACACCCAGTTTGAAGATTGGTTTGTACTTTGGGTGCGAAGTGCTTTTAAAGCAAAAGGTAACAAAGCTGCAATTCATGATATTATTAATTGGAGTGAAGAAATTGCAAAAACAGGGCGTGAAACCCAAAAGCAATTTTTACATTTTTGTATGGATTTTTTCCGCCAAGCTATGTTACTAAATTACGGTGCTAACGAATTGGTGTATTTAGAACCTAAAACAGCTTTTAAGTTAGAAAAATTTGCACCTTTTATTCATAATGGAAATATTATGGATATTTATGAAGCAATTCAAGATGCCATTTACCATATTGAACGTAACGGAAATTCTAAAATTGTACTGACAGATTTGTCTATAAAACTAACACGATTGCTTCACGCAAAACAAGATTAAAAAAATATTTTGGAACACGTTTTAAACCATAGTGCAGAACTCCTTATTTTACTCTTTTTAATCATTACTTTTTTAATGAGTTTTATTGATAAGGTTACCGATTGGAAAGGCAATATTTCATTTTTAAAATCTCATTTTTCTGAAACTTTTGTTGTACCACTACTTCCAATAACTTTAGTTTTAATTGTAATTTTAGAAGCATTAACTACACTTTTTTGTAGCCTTGGTATTTTTGAAATTCTCGCAGAAAAAAACACTAATTACGCACAGGTTGGTTCCATAATTTCATGTGTTATTCTTTTACTTTTTTTATTGGGTCAACGCATAACCAAAGACTTTGATGGCGCTAGAAATATTACAATCTATTTTATAGTTTCTGTGTTTGCTGTTTTTCTATTTCAAAATTAAATTAACGTCCTATTTTTCTTCAACAAAAACAGTAAGTTTTATAATTTTTTTAAAATTAAATAATACGGTAAAAAATTCATTTTTATCAAACTTTTAAAAGTGTTTAAATTTCAAATTAAACAAACTTTAACTCAACCCTATTTGTCTTAAAAATAACATCTTATAAACTTTTTAATTTTGAACTCATTGTATAAAAAAAACATTAAATCTTCAAACGTAAGTTCAAGAATTTAATACGCTTTTTATTATGCCTTGTTCTTAAAAAAACGAAGAGTTATTCTTCAACAAAAGTATATGTTTTTTTATCGGTTTGTGTAACTCTAAAATACCCATAAGGATAGTTTTCTTTATTCGTAATATTTATACAATTCCCTAATAATTCTACTGGAGCTGGAGTAAACGGATTACCAGAACTTCCCGATTGATTATTTAAAATCCCGATATAATTATAATACTCTTTAGTCACGTTATAAATATTAATATTTACTACATCACCCGCTTGAAATTCATCTTCGTCATCATCTCCTCGTTTTTCGTAAATTAAATGGATTTCATTTCCATTTAAAAACTCATCTGAGACTGTAACCAAATCTGGGAAATAATCGCCTATTTCCTGATATTTTAAAACATAATAATTCGTTTCGTCTTCTGGGTCATCAAAATAGACATTTACCTCTAAAGCATCAGGATCAAAACCACCATCTCTAGTTTGTGTTACTTTGGTTATAGACGTTGTAGGACGCAATGTTTCTGTAGCTGTAAACGTTTCCCCTTCGTAGATTACATTTAAAGTATATACATCGTTTAAAATGGCTCCAAAATCATTGGTTGTATAAGTTCCGTTTTGCTGATCTTCAAAAACAAAAACGACATTATCGCTTTCTCGAGTTACACTTACTTGTGCTCCTGTTACTGCATTTGGTAAATCGGTTTCAAAATAAGGCGTTGTGGAGCTTAATTTTATGGTCTGATTTAAACCAGAAGTTCCTTTTTCCCAATCTAAAGACGCTTCAATTACAAGCCTCGGCTCAGCAGTTGGCACCTCTACATCTATAACATCTGTACAAGACGTAATTATACATGTTAAAGCTAATAGACCAATATATATACTATTTTTCATGATGATTTAAAATTTGAAATTATACGTTACAGAAGGCACTATTCCAAAAATAGCTGTCCGCGTAGCTTCGTTTACACCCGTTTCTAAATTCTGACCGAAAGAAATAGAGGCTGCATTTTTACGGTCGTAAACATTGTAAATACTAAAAACCCACTCCCCTTTCCATCTGGCATCTGGTTTATTATTTGGCTTAAATGTTGCCGCCAAATCTAATCGATTATAAGCAGGTAATCGGTTTGAGTTTCGGCTGTCGTACACAGGAGACGATAAACCTTCATATTCATATTGTCCAACAGGATATGTGGTAGGACGCCCCGTTTGAAATACAAAATTACTGCTAAAGCTCCATTTATCGGTTAGTTGATAGGTACCTGTTACAGACACATCATGTGTTCTATCGTACGCGGTACTATACCATTCACCATTATTAATTCCGGGTCCATTTGCATTTCCTCCAGGTGTATTTTGTTCAGATTTAGAAAGCGTATAGGCAAACCAACCTGTAAAACGACCTCGATTTTTTCTGAATAAAAGTTCCCAACCGTAAGCTCTAGATTCGCCGGTTAAAATTTGTGTTTCAATATTATTTTGAGCTATTAAACTAGAACCATCTATATAATCAATTCTGTTATCTACAGTTTTATAATACACTTCGGTTTCTATTGAAAACAATCCGTTTTTGAGCTCTTTAAAATATCCCGCAGAATATTGATTTGCCATTTGTGGATCTATAAATTCTCCACTTGGCGTCCACACATCTAAAGGCGTTGCATTTGCGGTATTAGATAATAAATGTAAATATTGCGCAATTCTAGAATATCCTAATTTAAACGAAGACGATTCGCTTAACTCATATGCTAAACCTAAACGCGGTTCGAAATTTGAAAACGTTTTTATAGATTCCCCTCTTGAATAATCTATTTCTCCTGTTTTAATTCCTTCCTGATAGATTCCTAAAGATTCATTATAAACCACAGGCTGATTATTCTCGTAAGTCGACATTGGTTGTCCTCCTAAACGGTTAAAATAACTAAAACGTAACCCAGCTTGAACGTTTAAACGATCAGAAAATTTGTGTTCGGCGTTTACATAAATACCACCTTCGAAAGCACGTTTTTCATCTAAAATATTTTCATTAATCGCAGAGTTTTCATCTGTAGGTTTTACTTCACCCGGATTGAAATTGTAATTAATTCCGCTTACTCCAAAATCGATAGTTGTTTTATTATTTAGGTAGTATTTAAAATCGTATTTCGCATTAAAATTTTTAATATCAGAATCCCAATCCAAGCCTATAAAACCTAAAGTTAGTTTGTAATTATACATACTATAAATTAACGATAAGTTCGAAAATAATTTATCGTTAAACACATGATTCCATCTTAAATTTAAAGACGTATTTCCATAAGAATTTTCAAAAGAATCTGAGAATTGGAGAATATCTCGACCAAAATATCCAGATATGAACAATTTATTGTTGTTGTTTATCTCGTAATTTCCTTTCGCATTTATATCGTAAAAATAAGCGGTATTTTCCTGACCTGCTGCCTGAAGAAATAAATGCGCATAAGACGAGCGCCCAGCAACAATAAACGATCCTTTACTTTTAAACAAAGGCCCTTCTGCGGCAAGACGACTTGAAATTAAGCCAATTCCACCCGTTAAATTAAAATCTTTACTATTCCCTTCTTTTTGACGGATATCGAGCACAGATGAGACGCGACCACCGTAATTAGATGGGATATTACCTTTGTACAACTTAACATCTTTAACCACATCGGCATTAAACACCGAAAAGAATCCAAATAAATGCGATTCGTTAAATATAATTGCTTCATCTAAGAGTACTAAATTTTGATCTGTTGCACCTCCTCTAACGTTAAATCCGTTAGAACCTTCACCATTATTTGTAACTCCAGGTAACAGCTGTATGGACTTCACTAAATCCACTTCACCTAACACTGCAGGAATTGCTTTTATAGTAGAACTTTTAATTACAGACACACTCATCTGTGGGTCTCTAATATTAGCCTTTTCAGATTCTTCTGCAGTAATTACAACCTCGTCTAAAGCCATATTATCTTCCTCTAATTCGAAAGAATAATTTTGGTTTTTGTTTAAATCAATATCTTTAGTAATTGTAGTGTATCCTAAATAAGAAATAACCAGTTTGTAACTTCCTTCTGGAGCCGACAAAGAATAAAATCCGTAAGCATTAGTAACTGTTCCATTACTTGTCCCTTCTAAATACACTGAAGCCCCAAATACAGTTTCTCCATTTGCAAAATCTTTTACAGTTCCGCTCACAGAAAATTTTTCTTGAGAATACATCAGCGCAGTAAGAAGCAAAAAGCAAACGCTAAGTTTCGTTTTCATAATTTAGTTTAATATTATTTTTTGATTACAAATCAAGTAAATTTATATGGCATTTAAGTATTAAATATAGCTCAAAACACTTAAATATTGATGCTATCGATGGTCTTGATATTTGTGTTTAACTATAAGCATAATAAATACATGCAATTGTTAGACACAAAAAAAGTCAAACACGAAAACCATGTTTGACTTTTAGTTCTAAGGATTTAAGTAAAACCTATTTTTTATAAGAATCGTTTAACGCTTTAACAAGTGTTTCTGTTAAATCGTCTCCTTCTTTTCCATACATAACACTTCCAGCGTCATTACTTCCTAAAATAAAATCGTAACCATTAGATTTACCGTAATCTTTTACAAATGTTCTTACTTTAGAAATTAAAGAATCAATTTCTTTTTGACTTTCTCCAGCTATTTGCTGCTCGCCCATTTGAATTTGTTGTTGCAACATTTGTTGTTTTTGTCCTAACTGCTGATAACGCTCTTGGGCTTTATCTTGAGGCATAGAACTTGCTTGTGCTTGGAATTCTTGATATTCTGCTTGAAACGATTGCGCTAAACTATCAGTTGTTCTATTTGAAGCTTCTATTAATGTTTTATATTTAGCTTCAACATCTATTTTCTCTTGATATTCATTTATCAATTTAGAATTGTCTACAAATCCAATTTTTTGTGATTGCTGACAAGAAGCCATAGTAATAAGAGTAATTACTAAAAAAGATATTTTTTTCATTTTGATTTAAAATTAATTTACAAAACAAAAATAGAAAAGTTAAACAGATAATTCGTGTATTATTAAGCTATTAAGTAATTATCAGTAATGTTTATTAAAAATCAAAATTAAATAAATTTTAACTATTAAAAATAAACTCAAATAAACAGATTTAAGAAAAGATTTTACATTTTACTATACAATATACAAACACAGCTTTAAAACCCTCTAAAATCGTCTTAAATTCATTTTTTACTTGTTTTTAGCTACATAAATCAATGATGAATACTCACCCGTCTGTTTTGCTTTTAAATTTGATTGTAATCCGATTTGAAAAGCTTTTATAAAATTCATTTTTCCTGATTTATATTTTTCCGAAAGCAAGGATACATAAAACGCATCGAAAATCATTGGTAGCGTTTTAACCACTTTAAACTCTTGTTTTCCTAAAATATTAGACATTCCCTTTTGCGAAAAATGCCACAAATGTCTCGGAACATCAAAAGCAGCCCAATCGGCTTTATAATATTGCGCATCGTAACTTTTATAATTCGGCACAGCAATTACTAAAACACCATTTGGTTTTAATAATTTTTTATAGTTTTTAATATGTGTATCTAAATTTGGTAAATGTTCTAAAACATGCCAAAGCGTAATTACATCAAAACTATGAGGTTTTAAGTTATTTATTTTTGAAGCATCATAAACCACCTCCCCTACTTTAGTACAAGCTAAATTCCGAGCTCCACCATCAGGTTCTACTCCACAAATTTGCCATCCATTTGTTTTTGCAATTTGTAAAAAATCTCCAGTACCACATCCTACATCTAAAAGAAATTTCTCGTCTGTATTAAAACTATTAATTAAATTTAACTTTCGTTTTAATGCAATACCCTTTACAACGTGATATGCTTTTTCGAATAGATTACGTTTAGAATCTGTATGCGAAATATAATCTTCACTCTCGTAATATTGTCCTAATTGTTCTTCTTTTGGTTGAGGAGAAGTTTCTAAAATATCAAGATCAGTATCATGAAGTAATTCAAAATATTCTCCAGACACTGAATAATCTTTACACTTTAAATACGCTTTATTTGATGCTTGGCTCATAAATTTAAAACAGAAATCTCTACATATTTACGTGTAGAGATTTCAAATTATTGATACATATTAATCACTTTTCTTTATTACATTTTGATGTTCCACGTGGAACATCAAAATTATCTTCCCATATAAACCAGTAAAACTGAAATATCATTAGGAGACACGCCACTAATTCTTGAGGCCTGAGATATACTTGTTGGTTGAATATTTTTCAACTTTTCTCGAGCTTCAAAACTCATGGATTTTATTTTGGAATAATCGAAGTTAGAAGGAATTTTAATATCTTCTAGACGGGTTAGCTTATCAGCATTATTCTTTTCCTTTTCTATATAACCAGAATACTTTACTTGTATTTCTGTCTGTTCTATAATCTCACGATCTAAATCATATTCAACAATAAACTGTTCTACATCTTCAATTTTTCTAACATCATCCATATCTATATTTGGACGAGCAAAAACCTTAAACAACTTTCCAGACTGATTTACAACAGCAGAATCTTTATTTTCTAAAATCGGATTTATTACTTCTGGTTTAACACTTAAATCTTTAAAGAACTGTACAAATAATTCCGACTTTTCATGCTTTAACTCCATACGTTTTACACGTTCTTGAGATGCTAAACCAATTTCAAAACCTTTAGGTGTTAATCTAAAATCTGCATTATCTTGTCTAAGTAACGTTCTATATTCTGCACGAGAAGTAAACATTCGATAAGGCTCTTCTGTACCTTTTGTAATTAAATCATCTATAAGAACTCCAATATATGCTTCGTTTCTTTTAAGCACAAATTCATCTCGTTCTTGCACTTTTAAACTTGCATTTATACCAGCCATTAAACCTTGGGAAGCGGCTTCTTCATATCCAGTAGTACCGTTAATCTGACCTGCAAAATACAATCCTTCAACTAACTTTGTTTCTAAGGTATGTCTTAATTGTGTTGGTGGAAAATAATCGTATTCAATCGCATAACCTGGTCTAAAGAATTTGACATTTTCGAAACCTACGACAGAACGCAATGCTTTAAATTGAACATCTTCTGGAAGTGAAGTAGAAAAACCATTAACATACACTTCGCACGTATTCCAACCTTCAGGTTCAATAAATAATTGGTGACGGTCTTTATCTGCGAAACGATTAATTTTATCTTCAATCGATGGACAATAACGCGGCCCTAAACTTTTAATTCTACCATTAAACATTGGAGAACGATCAAAACCTTCACGTAATAAATCATGCACTAAAGTGCTTGTGTATGTCATATAACAAGACCGCTGTTTCGTTAATGGTTTTGTGATATTAGAATAAGAAAATTTCTCTGGACGTTCGTCTCCTGGTTGCTCAATCATTTTAGAATAATCTAAAGAACGACCATCTACACGAGGTGGAGTTCCTGTTTTCATTCTACCCGATTCAAACCCTAAATCCACTAGTTGTTCAGTGATTCCAGTAGCAGCTCTTTCTCCAGCACGACCACCACCAAAATTTTTATCACCTATATGAATTAAACCATTTAAAAAAGTTCCATTAGTAAGTACAACAGACTTAGCCTTAACCTCAATTCCTAAAGATGTTTTAACACCCGCGACTTTTCCATCTTCTATAATTAAACCAGATACCATGTCCTGGTAAAAATCTAAATTAGGTGTACCTTCTAACATCATACGCCAATCTTCTGCAAATCGCATACGATCACTTTGCACTCTTGGACTCCACATTGCAGGTCCTTTAGATTTATTAAGCATCTTAAACTGAATCGCCGAAGTATCACTTACTATTCCACTATAACCACCTAACGCATCTATTTCACGTACTATTTGACCTTTAGCAATTCCTCCCATGGCAGGATTACAAGACATCTGTGCAATGTTTTGTAAATTCATTGTAATTAACAATGTACTACTCCCCATATTTGCGGCAGCAGCAGCAGCTTCACTTCCTGCATGACCCGCACCAACTACAATTACATCGTAAACTTTATCGAACATTTGAATTCAATTTATTATTAAAATTATTTGATTGTTCCACGTGGAACAATTTAAAATTGGAGTAAATTAATTAAGTTTTGAAAGATAATAATCTTCTTTATTACGCATTATTTGAGCATCAGAATCTGTTTTATCTTTATAACCACAGTAATGTAACACTCCATGAATGATAACACGATTGACTTCATCTACAAAGTCTGTTTTAAAATCATTTGCATTATCCTTAACACGTTCTACAGAAATATAAATATCACCATGTAGCTCTTTTCCGACTGTGTAATCAAAGCTAATAACATCAGTTAACGTGTCATGATTTAAGAACTCTACATTTAATTTATGAAGATACTCATCATCACAAAAAATATAATTTATCTCACCTTCTTTACAACCTTCCTCAAGAATAGTCGCATTAATCCAATTAGCTAACACATCTTCGTTACCTAATTCAAAATCTGTTTCGTAATTAAAATATATCATTATTCATTCTTAAAATACTGTTGCACTTTATGTTTAAAACTATTTTGCAAAGGTAGGATTTGTCTATTTAATATTTCAGTAGTATTAAAATATTGTTTTGCCTGTGGTAATTTATCTGTTGAAGTCTTAGAAAAAGAATTAGAATTTGATTTAGATTCACGTTTATTCTCTTGATCTTGCTGAAAAGTTGCATCATTTAATTTAAGTAATTGATGTTCGAAATTCAACATCTTTTCTAATGTCTTTTGTGTAAAACCATCATTTAGCAAATCCATTTCTACAGATTCCATGTCTTTTAATAAACGATAGATTTCAGGTGTTAACCCTTCTTTTTGTAATCGTTCCTTTAACTCATTACGTAATTCTTGCTGACGTTGATAAATACTAAATAATTCACCACTCATGCCTTCTTGAGACTCTTGACCATTACTTTGCTGTCCATCTTTACCTTGTTCATCTCCTTTTTTACCATCACCTTGATTTCCTTTAGAATCAGGTTTACCATTAGCTCCAGGTTCATCTTTTTGTCCTTTTTTCTGCCCACTTTGCGAACCTTCACCGGACATATTCTTTTGCATTTGTTTATTCAACTCCTCTTGACTCATAATAATATCTTGAAGTTGACCTTCACTTTCGCCAGACTTTTTACCTTCAGAGCCTTGTCCAGAAGATGATGCATTTAATTGATCTTCCATATTATCTAAAATATTACTCAATAAATCTGCAAGTACATTAGCTGATGAAAACACATGTTGTTGAGATGACACACCTTGATAAATTTCATTTTCAGAAAATTCTTCTAACGATTTATCTAAATAAAAATAGACTTCGGTGATTTCATTATTTATAGATTCAGACAACATGGGTTGACGTAAAGACAAAGAAAAAAGACTATCATCTACATGTTCAAAATATTCCCTTAAATCATGTTGTTTTCTTAATTTTTGAGCATAGTTATTATGATTAATTTCAATACTTTTAAACTCATTCATCAATGCTTCTTCATCGAACGAAAAAATTAATAAATTATCTAAAATCTGACGAAGCATTTCGGCATCTTCCTGCATTTGTTCTCCCCCATCCATTTGCATAGATTGTTGCATAGACTTACTCATTTCTTTCATTTTCTGTCCAGCCTGCTTTTGCTTTTGTTTAGCTTTATTTTCTTTTTTCTGTTGCTCATTTGGACTTTGATCTCCAGACTCACTTTCTTTTAAATCCTGTTCTGCATCTTTTTGAAGTTGATCAACAGCTTCTTCAGATTTTTGATCTCTTGGAAGTTCAATAGGTTTCTTTAAAAGCTTATTATCTTTTTGTAAAGCATCCAATTCTTTTTGAAGTGTATTAAATTCTTTATTTAAATCAGATTGCATATCAGCAGTATTTTTATCCTTAGGTTTATCAGCTTGTTTTAATTGTTCATCTCCTAAAGTGTTTAAATCTTCTTGAAGTTTCTCCATTTTTTTTGCAATATAGAAACGTTTAGTCAATTCCACCAGCTGTTCTAAACTACGTTTCTGTCTCTTATTTTGTTTACTTAGATATTTGAATTTCTCAGAAAGTTCTTCTTCACTTATTTTATCTTGAATCTTTTCCAATTCTTTTAATAAACGCTCATCTTGTTTTAACTGCTCCTCATTTTCTTTTAACCGTTTTTGGAGCTCTTCCTTTAAAGGATCTGCTGTATTATCCTTATCGAATTCTTCTAGATTTTTTTGAAAAGATTTATTGAAATTTTTCATCATCTTTTCCTGTTGCTCTTGACGTTTCAGAACATCCTTAATCTGATTTCTATCATTAAAATTTAAAGTCTTTTTTGTCTTACGTGTTTTTGAAATATCGTCTAGCATTTTCTGATTCTCATCGAACTTCTCCAAGGAATTATTAAAATCCTGTATACCAGATTGTTGTTGCTGTAATAAGGTGTTTTTAGTTTCACTTTTAGTCTTTTCGCGATAACTAAACACTTTACTCTTTTTGCGCTTATATCCGTGTAGTTGGTCATTATCAAACACTTCAAAATATAAACTATAAGACACGCCTTCTTTAAGCTGTAATTGATTTGGAAACGCCGTTACAAATTGATCGACGTTGAATTTAGAAATAGCAATTGGAATGGTAGATTTAGCAGATTCGTTATCTGTTTCAAAATACACCAAATTTAAATTACGCAAACCGTAATCGTCACTTACCTGACCTTTAAAATACATTGTTTTTAAA
The DNA here is from genome assembly GCF_000723205.1 of Formosa agariphila KMM 3901. Taxonomy (NCBI): domain Bacteria; kingdom Pseudomonadati; phylum Bacteroidota; class Flavobacteriia; order Flavobacteriales; family Flavobacteriaceae; genus Formosa; species Formosa agariphila. The sequence continues at coordinate 4,182,894 of NZ_HG315671.1, forward strand.
TCGACTGTATCCTTAACCATTTCCACTTTTAACTCCGGGAATTGATCTTTAATAACATCAATAGAAAAATTTAAACTTTCATAGTTTGTAAGATTTTTATTACTAGTACTTAAACTGTAATTAAAATTAGAATACACCTGTTTTGAGCCTTCAAAACTATTTCCAACTTTTGAAAAAGCCATAGTATCTGTAGCGAATAAATGTACCTGATCAGTCCCTTTTGTATTTAATTTCCAAGTCACCTTTGTACCTTCTGGTACAATGGCATTTCCTGTACTTTTTAAAACCTCATCCTTTTTATTAATGTAATTAGGATATTCTAAAACCATATCGAAACCTAATAATGTTGGCACTTCAACTATAGCCAATTTATACGGTTTAGATGTGACTCCATTTGCATGAAGCTGAAATGTAATATCTGTTTTAGGCTTATTAAAAACATATTCAAATTCTCCAGAACCTAAATCTTGTAAAATGTAAGTCTCGTTATTAAAAATGATTTCAGCTTGTTCAGGAATTACACTTCCTGCTGTATTAATATGTAATTTAAAATCTTTGTTCTCTACACCATTTAAATTTTCATTTAAAACAAAAAACTGAAATGGTGCTGGTGGCTCGTAAGCCGTTTTATAATCTACCACACGTTTATAGCTATCGGTAAACCAATTAATTTTTCCAAGCGCTAGAAAAATTAACAAAAGACAAACCGGGAGAATCGCGTATTTTAAATATTTTAAATTCTGATTGAAATTTACGGCTAATTTAAAAGGTACCGGACTTAACTCTGAAGCTTTCTGATTGATACTCGCCAATAGTAATTCCGATTTCGAGCTATCGTTATGAAGTTGTAAAACATTAAGTAATTTATCGTTCACTTCTGGAAAATGATTTCCAATTAATTTAGAAGCTTCTTCGTAATCTATCCCTTTTTGAAGTTTGAATAATTTACTTAACGGAAGCACAATAAATTTTGCAAAGAGTAACACCTCAACCAAAACAAACATCCAAAATAAAATGGCTCTAGCGGTTGGGCTTAACCATAAAAAATGTTCGACTAAAAGCGTGAGTAAAAAATATAAAAGTCCGATAGAAAAAAACAAGATTCCACCTTTAATAAGTTCGTTCGTATAATAACGCCTAATAAAGCCTTCGAGTTTTTGTATTATAGTTTTATAATTATCCAATTTACCGTGTATTTAACCCACTAATCTACAATAATAATTTTAGCTGTAATAGTCTGCAAATGTAACATTCTGTTAAATTGAAATCTATAAAATAATTATTGCTTTGTTTAAATCTTTCATCTTTACACATATCAGAGTATCTTTGCGGTCTTAAATAAAAAAACATGACTAAAGATGTTCGTGTGCGTTTTGCACCCAGCCCAACAGGACCACTTCATATAGGTGGTGTACGTACGGCCTTATTCAACTATTTGTTTGCTAAAAAACATAACGGAACTTTTGTTTTACGTATTGAAGATACCGATCAAAACAGATATGTAGAAGGTGCCGAAAATTATATTATTGATGCCTTAAACTGGTGTAACATACCGTTTGATGAAGGTCCCGGAAAAAACGAAAAATTTGGTCCTTACAGACAAAGTGAACGTAAAGATTTATACAAAGCTTATGCCGAAGAGTTAATAGCTTCTGGAAACGCATATTACGCTTTTGATACTGCTGAATCTTTAGATGCACATAGAAAAGATCATGAAGCTAACGGAAAGACGTTTATTTACAACTGGCATAACCGTTTAAAATTAAGCAATTCGTTATCGCTTTCTGCTGAAGATGTACAACAAAAATTAGATGCTGGAGAAGATTACGTTGTGCGTTTTAAATCACCTCAAGACGAAACCTTACATTTAAAAGATATGGTTCGTGGCGATATAAAAATAGACACCAACATTTTAGATGATAAAGTTTTATTTAAAAGTGATGGAATGCCAACTTACCATTTAGCAAATATTGTAGACGACCATTTAATGCAAATCTCGCATGTAATTCGTGGTGAAGAATGGTTACCGTCTCTTGCTTTGCATTATCAACTTTATAAAGCCTTTGGATGGGATGCTCCAGAATTTGCACATTTACCATTAATTTTAAAACCTACAGGTAAAGGTAAATTAAGCAAACGTGATGGCGATAAATTAGGATTCCCAGTATTTCCTTTAGAATGGATTGACCCAAAAACTAACGATGTTTCACGTGGATATAAAGAAGATGGTTATTTTGCCGATGGTGTTATAAATTTCTTAGCCTTTTTAGGATGGAATCCAGGGACAGAACAAGAATTATTTAGTTTAGACGAACTTGTTGAAGCTTTCGATATAGAACGCGTACACAAAGCTGGAGCACGATTTGATCCTGATAAAATAAAATGGTTTAATCACCATTACATGCAAGAGCAAAATAACGACGAACTTGCAGAAGCCTTTAAAGCGCAACGTGACGAATTAAAAGATATCGACGTGAATTATATCGCGATGGCTGTTAATTTAATTAAAGAACGTGCGACATTTATATCTGATTTATGGGATTTAAGTAGTTTCTTCTTCGAAGCACCAAAAGCTTACGACGAGAAAGCATTCAAAAAAGCTATTAAAGACGACACTAGAGCGCTTTTAAGTGAATTAGCTACTCTTATTAACTCTATAGAGGATTTCTCTACGGAAACGCTTCAAAATACAGTAAAAGGATGGATTACCTCTAAAGAAATTGGTTTTGGAAAAGTTATGATGCCTTTACGATTAGCTTTAGTGGGTGCTTTACAAGGTCCAGATGTTTTCGATATTATGTTTATGATTGGAAAACAAGAATCTATCGCACGTATTGAAAACTTAGCAACAGCTATTTAATAGAAAAGTATATACGTTATAAAATAAAAAAACGCGCGTTTAAAACGCGCGTTTTTTGTACTCTTATATTTAGACTGGTTACTGTTTAATAAATTTAAAATTGGTTGCAGAATCCTTAAATGAAACCACATACATCCCTTTAGATAAATTGGAAACATTTACGGAATTATTCGCTCTATCTATTGAATGTTTTAACACCTGTTGTCCCATCATATTATAAATGGTTATTTGGTGAGTATTATTTATATTTTTAAATGAAATAACGTCGTTAGCTGGATTTGGATAAATTGAAATGTTAGTAATTTCATTTTCATCTACACTTAAAGTAGAACATTGGTAAGCTTCAACAGCATAACCGCGTTCTGTAAAAATATTAGTTATAGCCGTAATGCTCTCACAACCTAAATTCATATCGACAGCAGCTTGTCGTATTGCTGTAATTGCTTCTAATTGATTGGTTTTACTACTCGTCATAGCCATACCTTCTAACACAATTAAATCGGTTTTTTCTTTTCCTAAATATTCCCAAACTTGTATAAGCGTACTTGCGAAAATTTGACCATCTTTATGAATTTTCCCCGTTAATCCTTCAGGATAAGTTTGCTCGTAATTGGTAATACGTCCTCCCCAAAATTCGTTATGACCATCCCATTTAAATAAATCGTTATATGTTGTACTTGACCTAGAACTGTTATAACGTTCTAAACCTCTACTGTAAGATTGTGCCCAGTAATCACCAAAACCTTCACTTAATCCTTCAACTTGAGAAATACTACTCTGAATTAACCATTCGTGTATACCATGACCTAATTCATGTACAATAACATCGGCATCTTCGGCATCATCTACTCCACCAATTCCGAATTTTAAAATACCTCCACCGTAAGATGAATTATCTGATCCGTTAAATGCATGTGGATCGTAGTAAATAATACCATCGTTAAACATAGATTTTAATGGAATCCCCAAAGTTTCGTTAATGTATCTCATATTTTGATCGATGTGGTAATAGGCATTAACCGCTTCAAAACCATCTTGATCTCTTGTAAAACTAAATTCTGGCGAATCTTGCTCGAATAATCCTGTTACAGGATCTTGAATATCTTTAATCTCTAGGTAATCCCCTTTTAATCTATAAACGCCATCAGAACTATTTAAAATTTGAAAAGATACGTCTGTTCTCGCTCTATCTAAATAATCATTTGTTTCATCATTATTATCCATAAAATGTCCACCGTATACTTCGTTTGTAACCGATAATGGATCCGGATTAAAAATCTTACCCTTTGCTTCTATATGAGTTGGTATTGTGCTATTTAATAAGTCTTCATGTCCGTCGTCATGACCATGATGATAATGTGCAATATCTTTATTACTAATTATATCACCTGTTTTTGCATTGATAATGGTTTCCCAAAATCCGTTTAATGTTCTAGAATTTGTAGTTACACGATATACTAACAACGTCGCTCCATCATCGTTATATACATAAAGTTTAGACTCTTTTTGTGTAATAGTACCTTCTATACCTAAAGCTTTAGCAGCTATACTTACTGCTTGATCAGCAGACATGTTTGGTGTTGTATTGATTCTAGAAATAGAACTGTAAAAAGATCCTGAATGGTAAGTTACTTCACTATTTGGTGAAACATGAACTGCAACACCTGCATCGTAAACAGGAACATCGTTTACAAATTGACTATATCTGAAAGTTTCTCCAGATGCACCAACTTGATTAAATTCTGATCTAAGTTCATAAGCTTTTTGAGATTGTAATTCAGAAAAATTCGAATTTAACCAAGCAGAAGCAACTGCTTCATTTTGGTTTTGTGAGTAGGTAATTTGAAAAGAACAAATTACGACACAAAAAAGGGGTAATATTCTGTGAATCATAATTGTAGATTTGGTAAATAGCAATTCAAATATATTATATTGACAACTAAACCTAGAGCTACAAGGCTTTTAAACGATGAATTGGAAATTTTAAAGGGTGAATGAAAAACGCTAGTGTATTTCGTCTAAGAAATCTGCATTTTATTTTTTATAAATTGATAAAGTCTAACAGATTATGTAACAATTTCTATTCTAATTAGACCAATTATTGGCTTTAGAATTGTTTTAATTCAGAATCCTTATTAAAATCAAAATATATAGTCTAAATTTAGAATCAGATTTTACTAACTATAAAAACATCCCATTATGTCCGTATTGTTAATTCCTATATTATTTCTATTACTTGTAACCTTATTTCTGTCATTTTTCACCGTAAAACAACAATCGGCTGCGATTATTGAGCGCTTCGGAAAGTTTTTAAGTATTCGTCATTCTGGCTTACAAATGAAAATTCCATTTATTGATCGCGTTGCAGGTCGAATGAGTTTAAAAATTCAGCAATTAGATGTTATTGTTGAAACTAAAACCTTAGATGACGTATTTGTGCGTTTAAAAATATCGGTTCAGTTTAAAGTAATTCAAGAAAAAGTATACGACGCATTTTATAAACTAGATTATGCTCACGACCAGATTACATCTTATGTATTTGATGTGGTTCGTGCCGAAGTTCCAAAAATGAAATTAGATGATGTTTTTGTTAAAAAAGATGATATTGCCATTGCAGTAAAAATGGAACTTAACGATGCAATGTCAGACTACGGTTACGACATTATTAAAACCTTAGTAACAGACATCGATCCTGATGCACAAGTAAAAGAAGCTATGAACCGTATTAACGCTTCTGAACGTGAAAAAATTGCTGCGCAGTTTGAAGGAGATGCACAACGTATTTTAATTGTTGAAAAAGCAAAAGCTGAAGCAGAAAGTAAACGTTTACAAGGTCAAGGTATTGCAGACCAACGTCGTGAAATTGCTCGTGGTTTAGAAGAATCTGTAGAGGTATTAAATCGAGTTGGAATCAATTCGCAAGAAGCTTCTGCTTTAATTGTTGTTACACAGCATTACGATACTTTACAATCTTTAGGTGAAGAAACTAATAGTAATTTAATATTATTGCCAAATTCGCCACAAACAGGAAGTAATATGTTAAACGATATGGTAGCTAGTTTTGTAGCTAGTAATCAAATTGGTGAAGCAATGAAAGAAGGCAAGAAAAACCCTAAAAATTTAGAATAAAAGTATAAAATAATAATCATGATAGTTACAACAACACCTACTTTAGAAACTCAAAAAATAACACAATATTTAGGTTTAGTTACTGGTGAAACCATAATTGGAGCCAATTTTATAAAAGATTTTTTTGCAGGCATTCGCGATGTCGTTGGCGGACGCTCAAGTTCTTACGAATCTGTATTAAGAGAAGCAAAAGACAGTGCTTTAAAAGAGATGCAAGAACGCGCAGAAGATTTGGGTGCACATGCCATTGTTGGCGTAGATTTAGATTATGAAACTGTTGGTCCTAACGGAGGTATGCTTATGGTAACTGCTTCGGGAACTGCCGTAAAATTATAAAATATATTACATTGAAAAACATACAACTTACATTTAGAGCACTTATTATTGCAGGATTTTTTTCGGTGATATCTTGTAAAGATAACGCTTCTAGTAAAATTAAAACAACAGAGAATTCTACTCATACCACTGAAGTTAAAGACCAAAATCCAGAATCAACTCAAACTGAAAACACTTCTACAGATGAAACTCAATCCCCGGATGGTGTAGCTTTTTTTGATGCCGGAATTAGAGCAATAGAAGCTAACAATATGTCTGCGGCATTTAAAGAGTTTTTAGCAGCTGCAAACGAAGGACACGCCTTAGCACAATTTAATACTGGACTTATGTACGAGCAGGGACTTGGTACCGATAAAAATCCAGAAGAAGCATTTTTATGGTATAATAAATCTGCAAATCAAGGAAATTCAGCAGCACAATTTAATCTTGGTGTGAGCTATGAAAACGGACTTGGTACTACAATCGATTATACAAAAGCTAATGAATGGTATAGAAAAGCATCGCTTCAAGGCGATGGATTAGCAGTAGGTAATCTTGGCATGTTATATATGCGTGGTCAAGGTGTAGAAGTAAATCAAGTAGCAGGTGTTGCACTTTTAATTGTTTCGGCAACTATAGATACATCTCCAGAAAATCAGGCTAGGAAAAATATCTCTGCATCACGTAGTTTAACTCCTGAAATGATTGCTAAAGCTCAAACACTTTCAAACGAAATGAGCACTGCCGAAAACATCTTAATTCCATTAGATGCATACTTAAATAACTAGAATTTATAAAGCGTAATATTATTGAAACGCTTAAATTAAATTGAAACAAAAAAATAGCCTTAACACTAATGTTAAGGCTATTTTTTAACTAATAAATTCACATTACATTTTTAAGATGGAATGTACATTGAAATCAAGTATTTAAATTAATTATTTTCTCTCCAAGGCTTATAATTTTTATATGCAGGACCTTTTAATTTTGAACGTTCTGTACCTACTGTTACTAAAATATATTCCTTATCTGTAGCGCTGTCTTCCCACGCTTTTTTATTCTTGTATTCTGGTCCAGTAAGCTGCTCTTTATTAGATTCTACAGCTACTGTTGTAGGTGTACTTTCGTGCTCCCAAGATTTGTAATTTTTATATTCTGGTCCCATTAAATCACTTCTTTCTTGTGCAAATGCAACTGTAGTTGATGCTAATAATAAAACTAGTATAAAAGATATATTTTTCATTCTGTATGATGTTTAATTGTTTAATTCAAATTTAAACATAACACCATGTATTTAAAGGTCACTAAAATCACGTAATCATCATCCGTATAAATACGGATAGCCTATACCTTTAAATTAATTTAATTTTTGTAGCTTTTTTTATTAATTCTGCCGTGTTCTTTACATCTAATTTTTTTAAAATATTTGCACGATGGGTTTCAATAGTTCGTGTGCTCACAAACAATTTAGCGGCAATTGCTTTGGTTGTAAGTCCTTCAGAAATTAATCCTAGAACTTCCTTTTCTTTATTAGAAATAATATTTTCGCTAACCTTATTTTCCGACATAAAATTTATCATCTTTTCGGAAATTGCAGGGCTAAAGTATTTTTTACCTTGAGCAACAATTCTAATTACTTTAATAAGTTCATCTTCGTCTGTATTTTTAAGCAAATAACCATACGCTCCAGCTTTAGCACTTTTTGCAATATAGTTTCCATCGTTATGCATAGAAATAATTATAGGTTTAATATCTCTATTTAAATTTTTAATTCCTTTTAAAACCTCAAAACCATCCATATTTGGCATACTAAGATCAAGTAAAACCATATCGATATCATCTAGAGTTTCTATACATTCTATAAATTGTTTACCATCGCCAACAGCTGCTATAACGTCTATATCATCATGTTTTATGAGTAGTTCTTTTAAACCGTTTCTAAAGAGCTCATGATCGTCTGCTATAATTATTTTTATTTTCCTCATATATCTATCGGTAATTCAATTTCTATAGTGGTATTTCCTTTTTTAGAATGTATTTGAATGTCGCCATTACAAATCTCTACACGTTCCTTTATATTGATAATACCAGAGCCTAATGTTACTTTTTTTAAATCAAAACCTATACCGTCGTCATAATAGAACAAAGAAATAAATTCATCAAATTCTGAAAGTGAAATTCTAATATTTTCAGCATGCGAATGTTTCAACGCATTATTAACCAGCTCCTGCCCAATTCTAAAAATATTTATAGATTGATTTTTAGTTATTTTACTAATTTCTTCATCAGTTAAATCTTCAAATTCAATAGAAATTCCAGAAGTCTTTTTAATATTATTTACAAAATTAGTTAGGGCCACTCCTACCCCAAAGTCATCAATAGTAGAAGGCATAAGGGCATTAGACATTAAGCGAATTTCTGAAATGGTTGTATCTAAAATTCGGATCATTTCTAACTTCTGATTTTTATCTTCAATATGGTTTTCAATATAGAATTTTAAAGATGTTAATAACGGCCCAATACCATCATGTAATTCACGGGAAAGTCGTCGTCTTTCATTTTCTAATCCATCTACTAATTGGCGTTTAGTAGTAATACTATTTTTAGTTTCTTTATTTCTAAATTCTATAAGTTTATTCCTCATTTTAATGAGGCTTTTACCCAACACATCATTATTTCCTTTTGGAACATACTGTGAGTTAAGATTCATTTTACCTAATTCGTTAGAGAAATTTACAGCACCTTGTAACGATTTTTTTAAACTATCGAGCGCTTCGAACATGTCTTTAATCTCGCTTGAATTTTTTACAAATTTTTTATTTTGTTTATAATTTCCTGCTGCCATTATCTTTAAGCTCTCTCTCATGTTTGTAATCGGATTTGTTATAATTCGAGTGAGAAAAAGTGAAAGAATAATAGCTATTGACATGATTAATATTGTAAGCCCTAAAAGTTTTAATTTAAGTTGACTTAAAGGTGCTTTTACTTCGCTAATATCTATTTCTGAAAGTATAACTAATTTTAAATTTGAAATGTTAATAAGACTGTAAACACTATACACTTCTATGCCACGATAATCTTTAAAAACGCCTCTACCAATAGCACCCGATAATGCATCTTGAACACCTTTTGTTTTAGCTGTTATGGTTGATGGTAATTTTTGTGGTGAAAACCTAGACTGAGATCGCATAGTAAAATCTGTACCCACTAAATAAGACTCTCCACTACTTCCCATTCCGGCACGTTCCAATAAAATATTATTAATTTTATAATAGGGAATAATCTTAATTTTTGGTTGTCCTGATGTTGTTGAAATTAGACCTATAGAAGTATGTCCATCTAAATTATATGGTGTTAAATCGTGTATCCCCGTAGTTTGTAATATATGTTCAGGAATATGTATGTTAAGCGTATCTAGATTAGATGCAGTCGTGGAACCTTTTAAAAATGCATTCCATTCGCTAGAAATTAAGTTTTCTACTTGAATTTGCTTTAATGTTTTTACAGAATTCAATTGCAGTAATATTCTGTCGTCTAAAACCTTAGAAAACTCATTATAAAATGTGAAGGATAGCATGAGTATAACTACAAATATCAAGCTATTTATTATAATTAATATTAGGGCACGTAAGTTCATCAAATCATTAAAAAAATAAACTCATAAAAATGGGTTATTGTGTAGCTAAAGATAATGTTTTAAAAAAAACTCCTGATTCTAATTTTTGAATCAGGAGTTTTTACATTATTCGGATTTGTATTATTTTAAATGTTGTTCTTCTTTATATCGTTTTATAATCACTTTTAAACTTTTTAAATACACTTTAAGATCTTCTGTTGTAACCTCTGGATTTTTAAATTCAGGAATAGTCATCGGATTTTCATTAAGATGTTTATAGATTTCTGGATAGTCGTTTTCTATACCCCAAACAGTATCCGAAATATTCTTAAGTAATTGTTCTTGTGTCTTCATAATTCAAAATACTTATTCTTATAAGTTACGAAAAATTAAATGAATACATTATAAAATGAATCTATGAAAACGCGCTACAGAATTTAAGTCGTTACATCGTCGTCGTTTCCATAAATCATAGTGATAAAATCGTCTCTATCGATAGCTCCAAAATATTCGGTAAGGTCTGTATCTTTTAAAGCATTTTTAATAGCTGTTTCTTCGTAAGGCAGTCCGATAAAAATAGCTGAAAGTTCTTTAACCGATTTTTTTCCAAAGAAATCTCCAAATACGGTAAACTCGGCGATGTGTCCTTTTTCAACAAAAATTCGCAAATCAATTTCACCTATAGGAAAACGTTTTGTACGCTGAATATTAAACTTAGGCGAACGCCCGTAATTCCAGTTCCAATCGTCGTACTTCTCTGCTTTTAATTTGTCAATTCCTTCACGATCTTCTGCTGTAAATTTGTAGGTTTTAAAATTTTTATCGTTTGCATATAAACCTTCTAAAATTAAACTTCTAAAAGCTTCTATAGTTAATGGTTCCTCTAAAAAATCGCTAATATTTGCCACCCGACTTCTAACCGATTTATGACCTTTAGATTGAATTTTACTCATCTTAACTTGTAACGCATTAGCCACTTCGTTTAAGTCGGTACTTAACAACAACGTTCCATGGCTAAACATGCGTTTTCCGGTAGTAAATTGTGCTGTTCCGGAGACTTTTTTACCGTCTATTAAAATATCGTTTCTTCCAATAAGTTCGGCTTCTATTCCAAAGTTTTTCAAGACTTCGATAACTGGTGCTGTAAACTTTTTAAAATTATGCATACTGGCATTATCATGATTGGTAATAAAACTAAAATTTAAGTTTCCTAAATCGTGATATACAGCTCCTCCTCCACTAATGCGGCGCACCACGTGAATGCCTTTTTTTGTAATATACTCTTGATTTATTTCTTCTAATGTATTTTGATTTCGGCCAATTATAATTGATGGTTCGTTAATGTAAAACAACAAATAATCGGTATTAGTATCGAAATGCCTTAAAGCATATTCTTCTAAAGCCAAATTTAAATGCGGATCTGTAACGCCTTCGTTATCTATAAAAACCATACTGCAAAAATTAAAAAGTTGTTTTACAAAAATACTTAGAATCCCTGTAATAGATTACAAATCTCACTTATCATTTTTAATTATTTGAAACAAAAAAGCCTTGAAATAAGAACTATTTCTAAGGCTTTTTATATCAATTAAATTCAGATTATATCTCAGATGCTTCTGCGACTAAAAGCGCATTACCATCTGTTAATCCTTTTTCTATAAATTCGTTAATAGCATCGTTACGTTCTAAGCCATTTTTAAGCAGTACTTGCAACGTTAACATGGCGGCGATACGTGTACCTACTTTTTTAGCCGCAGTTCCAAATAACGGCTCTAATTCGTCGTAAGACACTTTTTCTGCCAATTCTAAAATATCGGCTTTAATTTTCTCACGTTTAGCATCTGGTAAATTCGTATATTTTTTACCAAATTGCTGTATCACATCTATAGCCTTACGTTGTGGCTGATTAGATTTAGGCTGATTCTGATTTTGATTCGCTTGCGCTTTTGGTTTTTCTTTTGTCCAAGAATCACGTAAACCAACCGTTTTATTAAAAATTAATTGCTCTGAAGTTGAATCGTTATCCACATTAAAATACCCTAAACGTTGAAATTGAAAACGCTCGCCTACTTTTGCTTCTTTTAAACTCGGTTCTACGTAAGCCGTAATTAATTTTAAAGAGTCTGGATTAATAAAATCCATAAAGCTTTTATCGGCATGACTATCTGGAGATTCGTCCATAAATAATCTGTCGTATTCTCTAACGACCGCTTTAACTGCATGTTTTATAGACACCCAATGCAAAGTTCCTTTTACTTTACGTAAACTAGCTTCTGTGCCACTACCACTTAACGTATCTGGATCGTAACTTACATGAATTTCGGTAATTTTACCGTTTTCATCCTTTACAACGCGTTCTCCTTTAATGATGTATGCATTTTTTAAACGGACTTCTTTTCCTAAAGTTAAACGGAAATATTTACTATTCGCTTGTTCTTTAAAATCGTCACGCTCAATATATAATTCGCGAGAAAATGGTACTTGTCTAAATCCAGCACTATCGTCTTCCTGATTATTTTCTGCTTCTAACCATTCTTCTTTATCTTCTGGATAGTTAGTAATAACCAATTTCACCGGATCTAAAACCGCCATAACACGCGGTGCTGTTTTATTCAAATCTTCACGAATACAGAATTCTAAAAGCGAAACATCGATTACATTTTCACGCTTAGCCACCCCAACAGTTTCTACAAATTTTCTGATAGCCGTTGGCGTATAACCACGACGACGTAACCCAGAAATAGTAGGCATACGCGGATCGTCCCAACCGTTAACCACACCATCTTCTACCAATTGCAATAACTTACGCTTACTCATAATGGTATAGCTTAAGTTTAAACGTGCAAATTCGCGTTGTTTAGGTCGTAATTTATCTTCTACTACCAATTGGTCCAAAAACCAATCGTAAAGCTCTCTATGAGGTTTAAATTCTAAAGAACATAAACTATGTGAAACCTGTTCTATATAATCGCTTTCACCATGCGTCCAATCGTACATAGGGTAAATACACCATGTATCGCCTGTGCGGTGATGTTCTTTCTTTAAAATACGGTAAATAATAGGATCACGCATTAACATGTTTACATGTTGCATGTCTATTTTAGCACGTAAAATATGTTCGCCTTCATCGAATTCTCCCGCTTTCATACGGTTGAATAAATCTAAGTTTTCTTCTACAGTTCTATTTCTAAACGGACCATCTACACCAGGTTGTGTAGGTGTTCCTTTTTGTTCGGCCATAGCTTCAGACGATTGCGAATCGACATAGGCTTTTCCATCTTTTATAAGTTGCACTGCCCAATCGAACAATTGCTGGAAATAATCTGAAGAGTACACTTCTTTATCCCATTGGTAACCTAACCAAGAGACATCTTCTTTAATCGCGTCTACATATTCCTGCTCTTCTTTAGCTGGATTAGTATCGTCGAAACGAAGGTTTACAGGAGCATTATAACGTTCACCTAAACCAAAACTAATTCCGATAGCTTTAGTGTGCCCAATGTGTAAATACCCATTAGGTTCTGGTGGAAAACGAAAACGTAATTTATCTTGAGATATTTCGGTTTTTAAATCGTTTTCTATAATATGTTCAATAAAATTGAGTGATTTTGTTTCTTCAGACATAAATTGATATGAATACCTATTAAAAATAAAGCGCAAAATTAATGAAATATCCGCTTGCTTACTATTATTCTTACAGATAATGATTAATTTTATCCAAAATTTTTATCCACGAAATATTATTTATTTACAAGCTTATGGGCGTTATAAAAGTAGAAAACATACGAATTTTTGCTAACCACGGTTGTTTAACCGAAGAGACAAAAATAGGTAGTGATTACCGTGTAGATTTAGTAATTAAAGCCAATTTACAGAAATCGGCACTTTCGGATAACTTGGTCGATACGGTAGATTATGTCTTTTTAAACAGAATTGTAAGAGAAGAAATGAAAACACCTTCTTACCTCTTAGAAACTGTTGCTAAGCGCATATTAGTAAGAATATTAAACGAAAATAATTCTGTTAATAAAGCAACCATTAGTGTAAGCAAACTTAATCCTCCTATTGGTGGAGATGTGGAAATGGTGACGATAAAAATGACAGAGAAAAGAAAAAAGTGAAAGTAAGTAGTGTAGAATCATATTTTTTTCTACATTTGCAATCCGTTAATAACGGCGTCGTGGCCGAGTGGCTAGGCAGAGGTCTGCAAAACCTTGTACAGCGGTTCGAATCCGCTCGACGCCTCTGCAAAAACCTTCAAGTTTACTTGGAGGTTTTTTTTATGCTTAAAAGTTAAATAATAAGTTAGTATATAATTGATAATTAATCACCTAACGGATTAATTTGCTCTAATGTATCTTGTAAAATTTCCTTTTCTTTAGGAAAAAAACCTTGAACTAATAACAAGACTCCAAAGCCTAAAATAACAAGAGATACTATTTTTTTAGTTTTAAAAATAATACGCGGTGTTAACTTATTTTTTAAAGCTTTAGCGGCTAGTATTTTAAAAATATCAACTATAAAGTAAACGGCTAATATGGTAGCTAAAAAAATATGAATACCGTATTCGTTATCGGTCATAGAATTTCCAATAACTATAAAACTCAGCCAACCTAAAAGTACGCCTATATTAATAAAATTTAGTAAAAAGCCTTTCATAAAAAGCTTTCCATAATTTTTTTGAACTTCTACACTATGATATTCTCGAAGAATGGTACGGAAAGATTTTTGAGCTTTTACAAAAGATATTAATCCGTATACCACCAGTAAAACACCTCCGAATATAAAAAAATTGGGATCATCTTTAATCCGATCTAGAATCCGACTTGTACTGTAAAATGCAACCACTATAAAAAAAGCATCGGCAAGTATAACACCTAAATCGAATATAAGAGCGCTTTTAAACCCCTTTGTAGCACTTGTTTCCAGTAGTACAAAAAAAACTGGGCCAATGGTAAAGGATAACAATATTCCGAAAGGAATTGCTCTTAAAACGTCTTCTAACATATTACGCGATCTCTATCGCAAATTTAGTAAAAACTTAAGGGAATTAGTCTACTCTTAAGATTCTTCCGCCTAAAACTTTGTTTTCGTTAACTTCTTCTGGCTTACCATAGATATAAACATCTCCGCCAGCACGGATGGTTGCATCTACTGTTTTAGAAGCTTTTATATGTGCTTCTCCAGCCGCATGAATGGTAACTTTTGATGTTTCAGATTCTAATAATTGCCCATCATAAATACCACCTGTTAACACATTAATTTGTTCGTTTTTAGAAGTACCACTTGTAGTAATCTCTCCACCAGTAATAGATTTTACAACAACAAACGACGTATTTAAAGGGACATTTATTTTAGCACCTTCTTGAGCTCTTAATTCAATTTCAAATTGTTCTATAACATCTTTAGAGCTTATTGAAGAACCTTCATTTGCATCTATAATATTTATAGAGGTGTAATATACATTTACTTTCGTTTTTTCGCCATTGAAACTATTATCCAAGCTCATTCTAACCTTTAAAGTTCCATTTTTATTAACGGTTTCAACATTATTAGCGTTGTTACCCGTGATTTCAACTTTGTTAACATCAGATTTAATAAGATTAACTTGAATTAAATCGTAAACTTTTAGTTCTTTAAATTCTCCGACTGTTTTTTCTACTTTGTCTTGAGCATGTAATCCTAAAGATAAACATACCATTAATAATACTACTAACTGTTTCATTTTCAATTTATAATATAATTATACAACAATGTTAAACGACATGAAAACTTGAATGTATTTCAAATTTTCATGGTTTAATTTACCATCAATAACATATATATTATTGATGGTTTTTATATGAGACTGAATAATATTCAGCTTGACGTAAAAATTTATTTTACGCGTTGGGTTTTCCTATCAGGTTAAAATCTAAGTGCTTCTTAACTAAATCTGTATCTTTAACTTTTACAATAACCTCGTCTCCTAACTGATACATGGTTTTAGATTCGCGACCAATAAGTGCATACTGACTTTCGTCGAATTCATAATAATCGCCCTTTATATCTCGAGTTCTCACCATACCTTCGCATTTGTTATCAACAATTTCTACGTAAATACCCCAATCGGTAACCCCGGAAATAACACCTAAAAATTCTTCATCTTCGTGATCTTGCATAAAGCGAATCTGCATATACTTAATAGAATCCCGCTCGGCTTTAGTAGCTAAATATTCCATGCTACTAGAATGCTTACATTTTTCTTCGTAAATGGCTTCGTTTGCCGATTTACCGCCATCTAAATACTGCTGTAATAAGCGATGTGCCATAACATCTGGATAACGACGAATTGGCGAAGTAAAATGACTGTAATAATCGAATGCCAAACCATAATGTCCAATATTATGTGTGGTATATTCGGCTTTACTCATGGTACGAATCGCTAAAGTATCGACTAAATTTTGTTCTTTTTTACCAACAACATCACTTAATAAACCATTTAATGAGGACGAAATGGATTTACTATCCTTAAAATTTAATTTATAACCGAACTTAGCCACCACATTTTGAAGTGCTTGCAGTTTGCTTTCGTCTGGTTCGTCGTGCACACGATAAACAAATGTTTTTTCTGGTTTTTGTTTTCCAACAAATTCCGATACTTTTCTGTTTGCCAGTAACATAAATTCTTCAATTAATTTATTGGCATCTGCAGATGTTTTAAAGAACACACCTATTGGATTGCTATCTTCATCTAAATTGAATTTAACTTCAACCTTATCAAACGAAATCGCACCAGAACGCATACGTTTACTACGCATAATTTTGGCTAATTCGTCCATTTTTAAAACAGCATCGGCTACAGCCTGATCGGCTAAATAGGTTTCTCCAGTTAAAGAAACTTCTGCAGGAATGGTATTCGATTTAGTATCTATAATTGCTTGCGCTTCTTCGTAAGCAAAACGCGCATCGCTATATGTTACGGTTCTACCAAACCATTCGTTAACAACTTGTGCTTTATTATTTAGTTCGAACACGGCCGAGAACGTAAATTTTTCTTCATGCGGACGTAAAGAACACGCATTATTAGATAAAATTTCTGGAAGCATAGGCACCACACGATCTACTAAATACACAGATGTTGCTCGCTCGTAAGCTTCATCGTCTAAAATAGTACCTTCTTGCACATAATGCGACACATCGGCAATATGAATTCCGATTTCGTAATTTCCATTTTCTAAAACTTCAAAAGACAACGCATCATCAAAATCTTTCGCATCTTTCGGGTCTATGGTAAAAGTTAATACCTTACGCATATCCCGACGCTTTTTAATTTCGTCTTCCGTTATCGATGTATCAATGTTATTTGCAAACTCTTCAACCTCTGCTGGAAACTCGTATGGTAAACCGTAATCGGCTAAAATAGCGTGTATTTCGGTATTGTGTTCACCGGGTTTTCCTAAAACTTTAAGTACTTTTCCGTTAGGAGAATCGGCTTTATCTGGCCAATCTTCTAGACTTACTAACACTTTATCACCATCTTCTGCACCGTTAACTTTGTTGATTGGCACAAAAATATCTTTGTACATTTTATTGCCATCTACCACTACAAAAGCATAGTTTTTACTCAGTTGGATCACTCCAACATACTCTGTTTTAGCACGTTTAATTATACTTGTAATTTCGCCTTCTAACTTTCCGTGTTTTTTTCGTTTGTACACATAAAGTTCTACTTCATCGCCATTTAAGGCTTTATTTATATTATTTGAAGCGATATAAATATCGTCGTCAAAATCATCGCAAACTACATAACCAGCCCCTTTAGAGGTTGAATCTAAAATTCCAGTATGATATTCGGTGTTTACAACAGCTTTAAATTTGCCACGTTCTACTTCTTCAATTTCTTTATTAGCTAATAATTTTTGAAGTGTTTTTATAATTTGATTTCGGCTACTGGCATCATTAACGTCCAGTATGGCTGCTATTTGTTTGTAATTAAAGGTTTTATTACGTTCCTTTCTTAGAATATTTAAAATCGTTTTGGAGAGATTAGAAATTCCTTTTGAAGCTTTATTCTTTCGCTTTCTTGTCATAATCTACATTTGTATTGTAACAAAGCTACATTTTAAAAACTAAACCAATGTTTCTTTATTAAGAAGTTTAACTATTTCAATATAATAATTGAACTATCATTTTATTTTTCAGAACTAAATTTAATAATTATCTGATAAAAAAAAGAGGCTATCTTAAAAGTATTAATCTCTACACTAGTACACAATCTGTATAATAAAAATCTAAACGTTTTTAAATTAATTTATGGCTTTATACACATAACATTTTGTTCTAATATTAAAAGTTAAGAACTAACACGATTTAGTTTTTTAAGTTAGTAACTACAGGATAATACATTGAAATATCATATAAAAACAGGTAAACACTTCATAAATAGATATCTAAAAAACTTTATACAAAACAGAGTATAAAGTTTATTTAGAAATTAAATACATACTCAATACAATTGAAAAGTAGAAGCTCAAAATTCTTTACAAAAACAGTTATCCACATATATATATATATAAATAGTTTTCTTTTAAAATTTAAAAAAATAAATGGTGCTTATTATAGTCTGTTAATAACGGTATAACTTTTTTAAGTTTTATTTTGTTTCTATGTAGTTTACATCTTGTGGGTAGGAAGTAAACATCTTGTTAGACTATTAATGTGTTTATTTTGAAGTGTTTTTACTATGTTATTAACAATTGTTGATAACGTGAATTCAGATCAAAAGTTTAATAAAAAATTAAAAAATCGATGTTTATATGAGTTGATTTTGGTCTAAAAACTTTTCTAAAGAAAGTGAGTTAAATTTTTGGAGTGTATTACTAAATCTTTGGTTGTAAAAATAATCGATATTTAAAAGTAAAAGTTTCAAAAAGTAATCACGAGATATTAACAATTAGTTAATACTAAATCCGTTTTTATAAACAATTGTTACGTAAATGTTTAAAAATGGTATACTTAACATGAATTTCGCAATAAAAAAGGAATTGTAAAGTATTTAATTATTAGGCATTTAGGTGGTTTATTAACCATCATTTCGTACATTTACACCCTTATTATTTCTAACAGTATTACATTAAATATAACTAAAAAATAGCTTAACACATTATGAAGATTTCAATAGGAAATGATCACGCAGGTACAGATTATAAATTTGCAATCGTAAACCATTTAGAAGCAAAAGGATACGTTGTTAACAACTATGGAACCGATGCTGCCGATAGTGTTGATTACCCAGATTTTGTACATCCAGTGGCTCTAGATGTTACTAATAAAGCAGTAGATTTCGGAATTATTATTTGCGGAAGTGGTAATGGTGCTAATATGACTGCTAATAAACACCAAGAGGTACGTTCTGCATTATGTTGGACTAAAGAAATTACAGTTTTAGCCCGAGAACATAACGATGCTAACATTTTAAGTATTCCAGCACGTTATACTTCTATGCAACAAGCCATAGAAATGGTTGATGCATTTTTAAATACTAAATTCGAAGGTGGTCGTCATCAAAATCGTGTAAATAAAATTCCTGTAAGTTGCTAAATGTCTTCGCATCACGACCATAATCACAGTCATACTAATTTAAAAGGAAGAAATTTGGTAATTTCTATTCTTTTAAATGTGCTTATAACAGTAAGTCAAGCTATTGGAGGATTAGTCTCTGGTAGTTTGTCTTTATTAAGTGATGCGCTTCATAATTTTACCGACGTTATTTCATTAATAGTTAGTTATGTGGCTAACCGTTTATCTAAACAAAAAGCCAATAAAGGCCGAACATTTGGGTATAAACGTGCCGAGATTTTGGCCGCATTTATAAATGCTTCAACTTTAATAATAATTGCTGTACTGCTAATAATTGAAGCCTTTAAACGATTTAAAAATCCAGAACCTATAGAATCTAATTTAGTTATTTGGTTATCTATATTAGGCATCTTGGCAAATGGGTTTAGCGTATTACTATTAAAGAGTGATTCGCAGTCTAACTTAAATATGAGAAGTGCTTATTTACATCTGTTTACAGATATGATGGCGAGTGTTGCTGTTTTAATAGGTGGTTTATTAATGAAATTTTATCACATTTATTGGGTAGACAGTGTACTTACATTTTTAATAGGATTGTATTTAATTTGGGTTGGTGCCGATTTGTTAATAACTTCTACAAAGATGATTATGCTATTTACACCAGCACAAATCGATATAAATGAAGTTGTTGAGGATATAAATAAGTTTCCTTCAGTAAATAAATTACATCATGTACATGTTTGGAATTTAAATGATGATGAATTGCATTTAGAAGCTCATTTAGATTTTAAAGAAGATATTACGTTAACCCAGTTTAATAGTATTTTATTTAGAATTGAAACTCATTTAAGGGATAAATTTAATATTAATCACGTTAATATTCAGCCCGAATTTAATAGAGAAGATCCTAAAGAAATTATTGTTCAAGATTAAATATGCAAGTAAACAGGTCTGTATTTCGTATACTATTTATTATTATAAGTATATCATTTTTAACATCTTGTGAACATATTATAGATAATGTAACCGACGACTTAATTCCAGAGTCCGAATCTTTAATGGTGGGTTTACGAAATAATACACCTTACAATTGGAAACGTGCAGAAATACGTAATGGGAATTTTATTCAGCATTACGACAGTACTGTTAAAGGCGCATATACTGCTTATAAACCCTTTAATAGCATACACTCCGAAGCAGTTATACTAATTCAAACGGAACAGGAATCATTTCGTTTTACACCAGAATATTATGATCAATCAACAGAAGTTTTTGAAGGACGATATTATTTTGAAATTAGTTTAGATAATTTAAAAACCTTAGTTATAAAAAGAAAATCCTTTTAGGTATGTTAGATATTAGAATAAAATTTTTTAATGAATTAACTATAAATGAATTATATGCGCTTTTACAATTACGGAGTGAAGTATTTGTAGTCGAACAAAATTGTGTTTATCAAGATATTGATGGAAAAGATAATAAAGCACTGCATGTTTTAGGGTTTAAAAACAACGAGTTAGTAGCTTATACTCGAATATTTAGGTCTGGCGATTATTTTGAAAATGCCAGCATTGGTCGTGTTATTGTTAAAGCAACAGAACGTACGCATAAATATGGTTACGATATTATGAAAGCTTCAATTCACGCAGTGAATGATGAATTTAGAGAAACTACCATTAAAATTTCGGCGCAAAAACACCTAGAATCCTTTTATAATAATTTAGGATTTAATTGTATTTCTGAACCTTATTTAGAAGATGGGATTCCTCACATTGGGATGATTTTAAAACCTTAGTTGGTTAAGAATCCTCTATAAGTTGTCCCGTTACTTAAAATTTCGGTAGCGCGTTTTATTTCGAGGTTGTGAGTTTTATAGTAATCGTAAACACCTTCTCTGTAGGTATAACGCTTTACAATTTCGTCTGTTAATAAACTCGATAATTGTGCTTTGTTTTCGTCTATACCCTTTATTTTTGAGGCATCTAGATTGTTAATAAGTGTGTTGTAATCCTTCTGGATATTATCATCTAAACCTTCTTTTTTGGCACTTTCTAAAACTTTAGCAAGTGCTTTTTCTGTTTCAGTTTCAAAACTAAAAGCATGCGTTTTTAAATATTTTTTAAAGTCTGAAAAATCTGAATCTGTTAACTTAAAAGCATTGATATCTTTTAAATTTTGATGTTTGTAATAGTACGATGTCGCATAATCGAAAATATAGTCTTTATTTAATATGGCGGTTGTAATTGCAGAAGTTTTAGTAATGTCTAGAGCTTCGTCTGGTAATACACCTCCACCATCAAACACAGGTCTCCCGTTTTTTGTTTTAAATTCGTGATAATTTTCTTGAGATATTCTTACAGCCTCTCCTTTATCGTCTCTATGCCAATAATCTAAAGCCTGAATGCAACGTCCAGAAGGTGTATAATATCTAGAAATAGTAAGTTTCAATTGAGTACCGTAAGTTAGCTGTTTTGGGCGTTGTACTAATCCTTTACCAAAACTTCTAGAACCAAGAACCACAGCACGATCTAAATCTTGAAGTGTTCCAGCAACAATTTCACTCGCCGATGCACTGCGTCCGTTTATAATTACTACAACGGGAATTTCAACATCTAAAGCTTCTTTTTGAGTGTAATAGGTTTTATTAAATTTTTCGACTTTAGATTTTGTTGTAACAACCAACTGATTTTTAGGTACAAAAATATTAACCACATTTACAGCTTCATGCAATAAACCTCCTGGATTATCACGTAAGTCTAAAATAATATTTTTTGCACCTTGAGCTTTTAAATCCTTTACTGCATATGCAGTTTGCGAAGACGCTTTGGTATTAAACTGACTTAATACAATATAACCCGTGGTTTCATTAATCATTGAAAAATAAGGCACGGCATTAATTTCTAATTCAGCTCTATTTATAGTTGTTGTATAGGTTTGTCCTTGACGTACATAGGTAACCTCAACCTTAGTTCCTGCAGATCCTTTTAATAAATCACCTTTATTATCTTTAAAATTTTCTAAAGCAATATCACCAACTTTTATAATTTCGTCTCCAGCTTTTAAACCGGCCTTATCGGCAGGATAATTTTTATAAGGTTCTACGATTATCAATTTATTTTTAAGTGTCTTAACACGTGCACCAATACCTGTATAATCGCCTGTATTATTAATTCTAGCCGCTTCTACGTCTTGTTCGTTCATAAACGTTGTATACGGGTCTAAATCTTTTAGCATGCTTTTTATAGCCGTATCCATTAAATCTGCCGGATTGGTTTCGTCGACATAATTCATGTTTAATTCTTTATAAAGCGTCGTGAATATTTCTATTTGCTTTGCGATTTCAAAAAAATCGTTCTGAAATGCTGTAGTTGAAAAAAACACAGCAACCGCCATAATGGGAATAAGAATCTTCTTTTTAAGTAATGTTTTCATGTGTTAAACGGCTTTTAAACCACTATTATAAGTACTAAAAGGATTATAAATGTTCAGCTTGAGATTTTGTAAATTTTTCAAAAAGGATGTTAACTTTTTTGTCAACAAAATCGTAAGTTGGTATGTCTTTACCAGAATATATTATCATAAACGCATATTGCGACGAGATAGTACCTAAATATTCATTTTTGTTTAAACGGTAGGCTTCTCGTAACAGGCGTTTTATACGGTTTCTGTCTACAGCTAATTTAAAATTTCGTTTGCTTACAGAAACGCCTGTTTTAACTGAAACACTATCTTCGAAATTGGTTTTTAAATATACTAAGCGCAACGGATATGCAGACACTGATTTCCCTTCTGTAAAGAGTTTTTCTATAATAATTTTACTCTTAAGTTTTTCGACTTTCCCGTAAGTTTGCTTCATAAATTAAATATCAGCACTGTTTAAAATGGTTACACCTTGTTGCTTTAAATCTAAAAGTATGTTGTTGTAAACGTCTTCAGAAATAAACCGTGTAGCATCTGTAATATAAAACGTATTAAAACCGAGGCTTTGTGCATCTTTTGCGGTAAAATACACACAATAGTCTGCAGCTAAACCACAAACATACACATCGGTAATATTCATGCTTTTTAAATAAGACTCTAAACCGGTATGTTGCGAGTTGTTATTGTCGAAAAATGCACTGTAACTATCAACATTTTTATGCATCCCTTTTCTAAAAATAGCAGCAACAGCAGCTGTATTTAAATCTGAAGAGAATGCTGCACCAATTGTACCTTGCACACAATGGTTAGGCCATAATACTTGGTCTTGACCATCTAATTGAATTACATCGAACACATTTTTGTTATCGTGATTACTGGCAAAACTAGCATGATTTTCGGGATGCCAATCCTGAGACGCGACAACTAAATCAAATTTAGATTGTAAGTTATTAACTAGAGGTATAATTTCATCGCCATTTGACACAGCTAGAGTTCCACCAGGTAAAAAATCGTTTTGTATATCGACAAGAATAAGTGCTTTCATTAGGCCTCTAATTTATCTTTTTTTAATTGATCTCTTAGTTGTTCTAATTCCGGACTTAAACCTACTTTATAAACATGCGGATTCGCAAAACGTTTGTGTTCTACTGGTAATTTTGAAAGATTTTCTTCTGCAATTTTTATTAATTCTGAAAGCGGTTTTTTAGTTCGTACACGTTTTCCGTCTATCATAACATCATGTAATAATGGTCTAACCGAAGTAAATTCTAGTGGCATTCGTTTATGTGTTTCAAACGGGTGAGCCATAGATTTTGGAGCGTCTAAATGATCTAAAGTAATGGCATCTGCAATAAATAGCCCATCTTCATTCATGTAACGATAGACTTGTTTTTTTCCTGGAAAATTCATCTTTTTTAAATTTTCAGAAATCTTAATTCGAGGCGTATTATTAAAACTACACAGTTTATAAACACCATCTAGTGCACCATTTTGTTTTCCAACTACTAAATTTGTTCCAACACCATAGATGTCAATTTGAGCATGTTGCTCTTTTAAACTTCTAATAACATGTTCGTCTAATTGATTAGATGCTGCTATTTTTACATAATCTAAACCTGCATCATCTAATTGCTTTCTTGCCGCTTTAGATAGGTATGCTAAATCTCCGCTGTCTAGGCGAATTCCTAATAATTTTTCACCACGAGCTTCCATTTCTTTGGCTACAATTATAGCATTAGGCACTCCTCGTTTTAAAGTATCGTAAGTATCTACTAAAAGGACGCAGCTTACTGGTCTAGTCTCGGCAAAATCTCTAAAGGCTGTAAGTTCGTCGTCGTAACTTTGTATATAGGCATGTGCCATAGTTCCAGAAACAGGGATATCGAATAATTTTCCTGCAAGTACATTCGATGTATAATCGAATCCACCAATATAAGCAGAACGCGACGCCTGAAGTCCTGCGAAGCCTTGTGCTCGTCTTAAACCAAATTCGGCTAGACTTTTATCTTTACCAGCAATAAATCGAATTCTACTGGCTTTAGTGGCAATTAACGATTGGAAGTTTAAACTATTTAGAATAAATGTTTCAATAATCTGACATTCAATAATAGAGCCTGTAACCGTTAAAATTGGACTAAAAGGAAATATAACTTCACCTTCGTCCATACTTTGAATATGACCGGTGAATTTGAATGTTTTTAAATAATTTATATAGTCTGAATCGAAATCTTGAGCTTCTAAATAGGCGATATCATCATCAGAAAAAGCGATATTTTCTAACCAATCTAATACTTCTTCTAAACCACAGAATAAAACGTAACCACCATCGAAAGGTGTTTTTCTAAAAAAGTAATCGAAGGTCGCTGCGACTTCGTGTTTACCTTTTAAAAAATACGCTTGCCCCATGGCAAGTTGATATAAATCGGTATATAAAGCAGAATTTAAATTCATGTTGAGATAATTTTATATAAAAATAACGCATGTTTTTTACAAAAGTAAGCACATGCGTTATTAATTATTGAAAACTGAGTTTTATTATTTAGAATAGACGTTATTACTTTTGTCTATATCTGCCATTAATTCTTTAGGATCTATCGTAATATTTTTTATATCACTTTTAGATTTATTAATGGTAAAGGTATAAGTTGGATACGCCCAAGCCCAGTCTTTTACTTGAGTTCTAGTTGTTGTTGCAGGTTTTTCTCCACGCATCATTGTTAATGGAATATAGAATTGTTCTTTAGTTCCGTTAGCGTACGTAACTTCAATATCTAATGGCATTGGCATTAATCCAATACGTTGTAAAGTGACATTCGTTGTGCTTCCAGATTCGTCTACAGATGCAATACCATAATCGATTGTATTTGTAGTTTGTGTCCAATCTGTTAAATACCAATCTAATTCTAAACCAGATACTTTTTCTGCAGAACGTATAACATCAATTGGTCTTGGATGTTTAAAAGAAAAATCTGTAAAGTACTTTTTAAGTGTTTTCTCTAAATTATCTTGTCCAATAACATAACCTAATTGTGCTAAAAACACTTCTCCTTTATTATAGGCTGCAATGCTGTAAGCCATATTACAATCGTAACGATCTGAATGTGTAGATTGAGGTTGTTCTTTACCCGAATTTACTAAGTAATAATAACCACGATATGCACCTTCTGAAGGATTTTCTTTATTTTCTTTCATGATAACATTCATGGCTTGATCGCTAATATAGCTTGTAAAACCTTCGTCCATCCACTCGTGTTTAGACTCGTTTGAAGCTAATAAAAACTGAAACCAAGTATGTGCTAACTCATGAGCGGTTACACCTACTAAACTTCCAAATTTACGTTCTCCAGTAATAAGTGTACACATGGCATACTCCATACCGCCATCTCCACCTTGAATAACAGAATATTGTTTGTATGGGTACTTCCCTATTTCTTTGCTAAAAAACTCCATTAACTCTACGGTTTTAGGTTGTAGATTTTTCCAGTTTTCTTTTATTTCAGGATTGTTTTTATAGAAAAAATGTAATAATGGTCCTTCAGGAACTTGCATGGTATCGTGAATATATTCAGGATCAGCTGCCCACGTAAAATCGTGAACATTAGGTGCAATAAAATGCCAAGATAACTTATCGCCTTCTGGAGTTTTTACGCTTCCAGTTTCGTAACCATGACCAATCTCGTTTGGATTTTGAAGATATCCAGTACCTCCAATAGTATAATTTTTATCGATGTTAATGGTTACATCGAAATCTCCCCAAACACCGTGAAATTCTCTTCCAATATAAGGATCTGCATGCCATCCTTCAAAATCGTATTCAGCTAATTTAGGGTACCATTGCGTCATTGATAATGCCACACCTTCTTTACTATTTCTACCAGAACGACGGATTTGAAGCGGAATTTGTGCATCGTAATCCATATCGAAAGTTACTTTTTCTCCTGGTTGTATAGGGTTTTTTAATTTCACTTCTAAAATAGTTCCTTCAGTTTGGTAAGTAATAGGATTACCATTCTGTTTAAGTGAATTTATTTTTATGTATCCTGTTTCATTAGGTTTTAAAGTAGATATTCTACTCTTTCCATTTTCCATCATCCTACCATCTGGATCTTCAATACTTTGTAAACGGGCATCCATTTCGCTTCCTGGTTGAAATGCATTAAGGAATAAATGATAATATACACTTGTTAACACGTCTGGTGAATTGTTAGTGTACACTAATTTCTGAACACCTTTATATTGATAGGTTTCTACATCCATATCAATTGTCATTGTATAATCTACATGCTGTTGCCAATAAGTTGGATCTGTATTAGATTTTGAATTACTACTTAGTACAGCATCAGACGATTTACAAGATGTAAAAACTAAAAGAAGCAGAAGTAGTGCTTTAAAAATATGTTTCATATTGAAAAGTATTTAAATAAAAAACCTCATCAAGTTTTAGTTGATGAGGTTTTTTAAAAATGAATGTTTTTATTTTAATTTCGAAGCCATAATTAATGCATTATACGCATTAACCATTTTACCTGACTTAGATAAAGTGTCGAAAGGTTGCTCGTTGTTCGCATCTCCACCAACAATAACTTTAATTTTAATAGGTAAACCAGAATCTAAAATTACTTGCTTTACTTGTGCAGCAGATAATTTTGGAAATTGAGAACGTATTAAAGCAGCAACACCAGCTACAGCAGGAGATGCCATAGATGTTCCGCCCATAGTTTTATATTTATCGCTACCAGGTACTGTAGAATAAATTTGTGCTCCAGGAGCAAATACATCTACATTTATTTTACCATAGTTAGAGAATCCAGCAACCATTTCAGGTCCGTATTTAGGAGCTAAAGCACCTACTGAAATGAAAGTATCGCTAATTTCTGGGCCATTATTAATGTTATCTGTTGGATAATGATGATCGTTTTTATCTAAATCGATGCCTTCGTTTCCTGCAGCCATAACTAATACAACGTCGTTTTTAGCAGCGTATGCAATAGCATCTCTTACCCAGTCACTATGTGGTGAGTAGTACTTACCAAAACTTCCGTTAATAACTTTTGCTCCATTATCTACAGCGTAACGGATACCTAAAGCTACATCTTTATCGTATTCATCTCCATTAGAAACAACTCTTAAAGACATAATTTCTACATT
The DNA here is from genome assembly GCF_000723205.1 of Formosa agariphila KMM 3901. Taxonomy (NCBI): domain Bacteria; kingdom Pseudomonadati; phylum Bacteroidota; class Flavobacteriia; order Flavobacteriales; family Flavobacteriaceae; genus Formosa; species Formosa agariphila. Next base: position 4,210,943 of record NZ_HG315671.1, read on the forward strand.
GTTTGCTACACCGTTAGCACCTAAACCATTGTTGCGTTCTGCAGCAATAATTCCTGTAACGTGTGTACCATGGCTTTCAGAATCTACAGTTGGTAATACATTTGCATTTCCGTAACCTGTATCGGTTAAATCGTTAATGTCATCACCTGTAGTTCTTCCTTTAAAGTCTTTGTTAAGGTTATAGTTTAAACGGTCTGAAATACTTTTAACTCCGTTTTGTAAATCTTCTTTAGCAGCATTTACATCATCAAAACCAAGTCCTAAAATGTATTTAGCAATAGCAGTTGCTGTTGTTAACGCTTCATCGTCTCCGGTTACAATACCTTCAACATCAGCTAAATTATAATCTGTTTTATTAAGTTTAGCAGATATAATATCATCTGCACCTTTTAATTGTTGTAATAACTGATCGTATTGCGTTTTGTAGTTTGTATACTTTCCGAATTCTTCTTCGTATTCTTTTTCGGCTCTAGCATAATCTGGGTTAGAGGTATCTCCACTAGCTAATAAACGAACAAATTCTAATTGCTCTTCGTAAGCATCTCCTAAAAAGTTCCACCCATGAATATCATCTACATATCCGTTTTTATCATCATCAATTCCATTTCCAGGAATTTCTTTTTCATTAGTCCAAATTACACCGTCTAAATCTTCGTGTTCTATATCTATACCCGAATCAATAACAGCAACAATTACTTTTGTTCCTTTATTATCTTTAATAATTTCAGTATAAGCTTTTTCTACACTCATACCAGGAATGGTATCTGAAATTAGGTCTAAATGACCCCAAGTTTGTTTTTGAGTTTCGTTTAAATCAGAAACTTTTAAAGGCGCAGTATCTATATTTTCTATAGGGGTAGAAATTATTTTTGCACCACCTCCACAACTTGTTAAAAGCGTTGCAGTTAAAGCAGTAAATAAAATAGGTTTAATAAAATTCATGTGTTACTATTATGTTAATTAAAAATATCATTACAGGTATAAGTATCTTTTAATCTTACACCTTTTTCGGTATGTTGTACGGTGATTATTTCGTTGTGAGCATCGTGCTCCAAAAATAGGTAATAATTATTATCGGCGGCTGTATTTAAAAACTTTTCTTTCTCATCTAGTGTTATCAAGGGCCTTGTATCGTATCCTACCACATATGGTAATGGAATGTGGCCTGCCGTAGGTAATAAATCTGCCATAAATACTATGGTTTTATCCTTGTATTTAAGTTGCGGAATCATTTGTTTATCGGTGTGCCCGTCTACAAATAAAATATCGAAACCTAGCTCACTGTTTTCTAGAATGTCGGTTTTAGGAAGTCCAGTAAATTTTAATTGACCGCTTTCTTCCATTGGTATAATATTCTCTTTTAAAAACGATGCTTTTTCTCTTCTATTAGGCTGTGTGGCCCATAGCCAATGGTCTTTATTACTCCAAAAATGTGCATTTTTAAATGCAGGTTCGTAACCTGTTCTATCTTTATTCCATTGAATACTTCCGCCTGTGTGATCGAAATGCAAGTGCGTTAAAAACACATCGGTAATATCGTCGCGATGAAAACCATATTTTTTTAAAGAAGCATCTATGGAATGGTTTCCCCACAATGAATAATATCCAAAAAATTTATCAGACTGTTTATCGCCCATTCCAGTATCTATTAAAATAAGCCTATTACCATCCTCAATTAAGAGTGAACGCGCCGCAATATCGATTAAATTATTAGCATCTGCTGGATTTGTTTTTTGCCAAATGGTTTTAGGTACAACGCCAAACATAGCACCTCCATCAAGCTTAAAATTTCCAGTTTCAATTGGATATAAATTCATGATTTTAAAATTTTACAACGTAAAGTTAAAAAGAGTGAACCTATTTTATAGAAATCTTAATTTTTATTGGGTCTTTTTTAACATAAAAGAACTTACTAGCACCTGATATAAGCCAAAACTTTTATATATTCAACCATTGAAAAAATGATGCATGTTAGAATTAGCTGGGATAATTATATTAGGAATATTAGCACAATGGGTGGCTTGGAAATTTAAAATTCCAGCCATTTTACCTTTAATACTTATTGGGTTATTGGTAGGACCAATAGCAGCCGAATTTTTATCTGAGGATGGTTCGAAATGGATAGAACCCATTTGGAACGGAAGAGAAGGTTTATTTCCAGGCGAAAGTTTATTTTATTTCGTCTCGCTTGCCATTAGTATTATTTTATTTGAAGGGGGATTAACTCTTAAATTAAGCGAAATTAAAAACGTCGCTCCTTCAATTACGAAACTAATTACTCTAGGGTCTGCTGTAACCTTTTTTGGAGCTGCAATTGCTGCACATTATACGTTTTATTTAAGTTGGGAAATTTCTTTTCTTTTTTCCGGTTTAATAATCGTTACAGGTCCAACTGTTATTACTCCTATTTTAAGAAATATTCCGCTTCCAAAAGATGTCTCTGCTGTGTTAAAATGGGAAGGTATTTTAATTGATCCCATTGGAGCGTTAATTGCCGTATTGGTGTTCGAGTTTATTAGTGTAGATGCAGGTGGCGAATTTACCAAACGTGCGTTTATAGAGTTTGGTAAAATTGTGTTATTTGGTTTTACCTTCGGGTTTACTTTTGCTCATGCATTAAACACAATTATTAATAGAAATTGGATCCCTCATTATTTATTAAATGTATTTGCTTTAGCTTCGGTTTTAGGTGTGTTTGTATTGTCTGATTCTTTTGCTCACGAGTCTGGACTTTTAGCCGTTGTGGTTATGGGAATGGTGCTTGGAAATTCTAAATCGCCATATTTAAAAGAATTACTGTATTTTAAAGAATCGCTTAGTGTATTATTAATTTCAATCTTGTTTATTTTACTAGCCGCCAATATTAATATGAGCGATTTATTGCTTATTTATAATTGGAATACAGCTGTGTTATTTGCAATAGTTGTTTTTGTTATTCGACCAATTGCTGTGTTTCTAAGCACTTATAAATCGTCTTTAAAATTGAATGAAAAACTATTTATTAGTTGGGTAGGCCCTCGTGGTATTGTTGCTGCAGGTATTGCTTCTTTATTTGGTTTAAAATTAGCTAAAAGTGGTGTTCCAGATGCCGAATATATTACACCTTTAGTGTTTATGATTGTATTAGGAACCGTACTATTAAATGCTACTACAGCGCGTTTATTTGCAAAATTTGTTGGTGTATTCTTGAAGAAATCTGAAGGTATATTAATTGTTGGGGCTTCAAAATTATCACGTTTAATTGGTCATTATTTAGAAGAAAATGGTCGACATGTCGTTTTAATTGATAGTAACTTAGTCAATATTAAAAAGAGTGAAGAACTAGGCTTAGAAGCTATTAATACAAATATTTATTCTGATACTTTAATGGATAATATAGAACTGAATGATGTGGGATATTTAATGGCATTAACAGCAAGTGCAGATATTAATAAATATGCTATTGAAAAGTTTGGAAGTCAGTTTGGAGAAAATGGATCTTTTAGATTATTAACTGCCGATGAAATGAGTAACGCAGATCTTATTCCAAGAGAAGGTTTATTTGCTCAGAGCGATGATTTTAATTCTTTAAGTGAAGTGGCACGTAAATATCCTTCGGTTAACGAAATAGAAATACACGATAATAAACAGTTAATGGACTTGTTGAAAATTAGCGATGCCGATGAAGATATTATTCCTATTTTCATTAAAAATAACAAAGGCGTTCTAGATATTATATCGGCAACAAATAAAGATAAACACAATATCGTACCAGGAAACAAACTGGTATATATTGGTAAACCCTTCGATGTTAAAAAGGTGTAACTATTTTTTATTCTAGACACTTCTGGCTTTAATTATATTTTAAAGGATATAACCTTACCTAATATGAATTTCAGAAAAGGTTTTATCTACAATTAATTCCATGTTGTGTGTGGTACAGTTTAAAGATTCTAAATCTATTTCAACATTGTCTACTTCAATCTTAGAAATTTCGAAAGGTAGTCCTATAAATTTCAATTTAAAGCTTATATAAGGCGTTTTAAATGTACCCGTAGTATGTTGTTGAATAATTAATTCATTCGTCTTACCAGTAAGGTTAAATTTACTTAAACTATAACGTCCTTTGGTATAATCGTAACCATCGTGAGCATCATCATATAGTAACGATTCTTCTTTCCCTAATTTGTATCTAACTTCTAATGTAATTTCGTCGAAATCTTTTTCGTCAACATATTGTTGTATGGGATATTTAGGAATTATACTTCCTTCTTTTATAAAAATGGGCATACGGTCTAAATCGGCATCCACCCAAATTTCTTTTCCTCCAATAATATAATCTTGAGTCCAATAGTTATACCAGTTTCCACGAGGGATATACATGCGTCTTCCTCTAGAATTTGGTTCTAATATAGGGCAGACCAAAATATGATTTCCGTAAATAAACTCATCTGTTCTATAATGTGTTTGTATATCATCTTGATCATAAAGTACCAACGATTTTAACACTGGTACGCCATCGTTTAAATATTGCCAAAATGCAGTGTATAAATAGGGTAGGAGTTGGTAGCGTAGTTCTATAAAACTTTTAACTATGCCGGTAACTTCGTCTCCAAACATCCATGGTTCTTGGTCGCCGTGATCACCAGAAGAATGTGTTCTACAAAACGGATGAAATACGCCCAGCTGAATCCAACGTGTAAATAATTCACCATTAGGCTGTTCTGCGAAACCACCAATATCACTCCCCACAAACGAATATCCAGAAAGGGACATACGTTGTGCCTGTACATTTGCAATCCATAAATGTTCCCAACTAGCTACATTATCTCCTGTCCAAGTAGATGAGTAACGTTGTGTACCTGCATAAGCAGCTCTTGTAATTACAAACGGACGCTTAGGGTAGGCAAATTTCTTTAAGCCTTGATATGTAGCCCTAGCCATTTGCATTCCGTAAATATTGTGAGCTTTTCTATGGCTACAAGGATTTCCATCATAATCGTGACGTACATCGTCTGGGAATGTTTTGCCGGGTACTTCCATAACAGCAGGCTCATTCATATCGTTCCAAACGCCTTTTACTCCAATATCTTCAACAAGTTCTTTAAACAAATCGGCCCACCAAGATCTTACGTTTTTATTTGTGAAATCTGGAAAATAACAAGCTCCAGGCCAGACTTTTCCTTTCATATACGGACCATCGGCACGTTTACAGAAATAATCTTTTTCTAAAGCTTCATTAAAAATATCGTATTCTGGATCTATTTTAATTCCTGGATCAATAATAACTATTGTTTTAAACCCGTCGTCTGCTAATTCTTTAACCATTCGTTTAGGGTCTGGGAAATAGTCTTTATTCCATGTAAAACAGCGAAAGCCTTCCATATAATCGATATCTAAATAAATAGCATCGCATGGAATACTTAACGCTCTAAATTTTGAAGTTATTTCTTTAACTTTAGATTCTGGATAATAACTCCATTTACATTGATGATACCCTAGAGACCACATGGCAGGAAGCTGATGAGGTTTACCTGTTAAATCGGTGAATTTAGACACCACATCGTTCATGTTTGGACCATAAATGAAGTAGTAATTCATTTCTCCACCCAATGCCCAGTAACTAGTTACATTTTTGCGTTCTTGAGCAAAATCGAAATGAGATTTAAAAGTATTGTCAAAAAACATTCCATAAGACTTACCGTGATGTAGGCCCGTGTAAAATGGAATTGCTTTATATAGTGGATCTGTATATTTTCCATAAGCAAATGAATCTGACACCCAATTTTCGAAACGTTTACCTTTTAAATTTAAATGGTCGGCTTTATCTCCTAAACCGTAGTAACTCTCGCCATCGTGCGAAACTTTACTCATTTTTACAACGTTACCACCAAATTCGTAGCTTTCGTCCCAATGAAAACCAATCTCGTCTTGTGAAATTAAAGTGTTGTCTAAGGCATCGAACAGCTTTATTTTCATATTGCTTTTAAAAATTCTACAAATCACTTTAGAAGTAGTAACAATATATAACTCTTTAGTTTCTTTAATGTCTAAATAGTTATAACCTGTTTTTGCAAATTTGGAAATGGCATAAGAAAAATCATTTTCGAAATTAAATGATGTGGCGTATCTAAAACGTAAAATACTATCGCGAACAATAGTGAGTTGTAAACAAACCCCATTTTCAGTTTTAAAATGAAGCGTATCAATATTTTTTTCATAAGATACGATATGATTAGGATATTGGTTTCCTTTCCTTTCTAATTCTGTATTTGTAATCATTGCCTTTTTAATTGGGAGTCACTATAAACGTAATAATTTTTCAGGTTTTATAACCTATTTTTTTTGAACTTTAAGTCGGCGTTTTTAAATTATTTTTTTTCTGAAGCTGTATAATTAAAAACGCGTCACTCTAAAAATACATTAAGAGTGACGCGTTTGGTAAAATTAATTACTGATAATTAATACATTTTTATAACGTTAATTCTAGAATAAAGCGAAGTCTTCTATTTGTATTTAAAAACACTTATGGCTAGAGGAGGAACAGTTATAGAAAACATATAAGGTTTATTATTCCAAGTTTTCTTTTTGGCTTTTATGGCTTTGGTATTTACAACACCACTACCTCCATATTCTGCGCTGTCGCTATTAAATATTTCGACTAAGGTTCCTTTTCTAGGGACACCTATATCGTAGTTTTTATGACTGTTAGGGGTGAAATTACATACCACAATAAGATCATTTTCTTCGTCATGACCTTTTCGGATATAAGACATCACCGCATTCTGATGGTCGTCGTAGCTAATCCATTCAAAGCCGGCTTGAGCAAATCCTTTTTCATACAAGGCTGGCGTGTTTTGATATAATGTGTTTAATGTTTTAACATACGATTTTGTTTTAATATGTGGTTCGAATTCTAATAGATTCCAATCTAAACTCGTCTGAAAATCCCATTCGTTATACTGTCCAAATTCAGCACCCATAAAGAGTAGTTTTGTTCCGGGATGCGTATACATATATCCCAACATCAATCTTAAATTGGCGAAGCGTTGCCACTCGTCTCCAGGCATTCTACCGAGTACCGAGTTTTTACCGTAAACCACTTCGTCATGTGAAATAGGAAGCATAAAATGCTCGGAAAAGGCATAGGCTAAACTAAATGTAATTTCGTTTTGGTGATAACTTCTGTAAATAGGATCTTTCTTAAAATAATCTAAGGTATCGTGCATCCAACCCATCATCCATTTCATTCCAAAACCTAATCCGCCATGCTCAACTTTGTTGGTTACGCCAGTGTAGGCCGTAGATTCTTCGGCTATGGTTTGAATACCATTAAACATAGAATATACAGCTTCGTTACATTCCTTTAAAAACGAAACGGCTGCTAAGTTTTCATTTCCACCGTAAATATTTGGTTCCCATTCGCCTTCTTCTCTAGAATAATCTAAATAAATCATAGAAGCCACAGCATCGACACGTAATGCATCTATATGGTAATTTTGAAGCCAATACACTGCATTACTTATTAGAAAAGATCGTACTTCTGGACGCTCGTAATTAAAAATTAAGCTTTTCCAATCTTGGTGATAGCCTTTTCTAACATCTGGATGTTCGTATAAATGCGAGCCATCAAAATTTCCTAGACCATGTGCATCCGAAGGAAAGTGGGAGGGAACCCAGTCTAGAATTACGCCTATATCTGCATCGTGAAATGCATCTATTAAACCCATAAATTCCTGTGGTGTTCCAAACCTAGACGTTGGTGCAAAGTAACCTGTAATTTGATATCCCCACGATGGATCGTAAGGAAACTCCATAATAGGCATAAATTCTACGTGAGTAAAATTCATATCTTTTACATAAGCGACTAAAGTTTTTGAAAGTTCTGAATACGTTAAAAAACGATCTTCTTCAACGTTTTTCATCCATGATCCTAGATGTACTTCGTAAACGGCATATGGTCTATCTAAACCATTTTTTTCGTTACGGTAAGACATCCACCCTTTATCTTTCCATTTGTAGTTCGCAGTTTCCCAAACAATAGATGCTGTTTTAGGGGGCTGCTCGCAACGTATAGCATAAGGATCGGCTTTCTCTGTTTTGATGTCGTGATTATTGCTGATAATAGCATATTTATATAATGTGCCTTTACCAACATTAGGGATAAAACCTTCCCAAATTCCGCTAGAATCCCAACGCACATAAAGTGGATGTTCTTCTGCGTTCCAAAAGTTAAAATCGCCAATTACCGAAACAGACTTAGCGCTAGGAGCCCAAACAGCAAAGTAAGTGCCTTTTTCACCTTCATAGGTAACGATATGCGATCCAAATTTTTCGAATAAATTGTAATGTTTTCCTGATTTGAATAGGTTTATATCAAAATCAGTAAATAAGCTATACGCTTTAACTTTTGTCATGATAGTATGTTGTAAATCACTTCAAAATAGTTTGAAGTAAAAAATATTTATTTAAGCTAGATTTTAAAGTACAAATCCAGATGGTATGACAGCATTCTTTTTAACAACTACAATACCGTCTCTAATTACATAAAGATCGGTTTCTGTGTCTTCTAAATGTGGTCCTCCGTTAATGGTAACGTCGTCCCCAATTCTACTGTTTTTATCTATTATGGCGTTATTTATGTTACAACGTTCTCCAATACCTACAAGAATTTGAATCTGATTTTTATCAATTTCTTCTAAAGTTTCGTAAAAATCGGATCCCATAATATATGCATTAGTAATTACAGTTTCTTTTCCAATACGTGCTCGAATTCCAATAACTGAATGTTCTATTTTAGAAGCTTGTATAATACATCCTTCTGCAATTACAGCTTTGTTTAATGTTGTTCCAGCAAGTTTTGTTGTTGGTAACATTCTAGCGTGTGTATAAATACGCTGATTTTTATCGTATAAATTAAATTTAGGAATATCGTCTGTTAACCCTAAGTTAGCTTCAAAGAACGATTCTATAGTACCTATATCTGTCCAATAACCTTCGTATTGGTAACTATATACTGGACGTTTACCAATGGCTTGTGGAATAATTTCTTTTCCAAAATCGTTGGTGCTTGGGTCGTTCATTAAATCGACTAACAATTGTTTGTTAAAAACATAAATACCCATAGACGCTAAGTAATGACGTCCTTCTGCTTTCATTTCGTCACTTACTTCAGACTCCCAACCTTTAATTAATTCGCTGTTAGGTTTTTCTATAAATGAAGAAATCATACTGTTTTCATCTGTTTTTAAAATACCAAACGAAGTTCCGTCTTTAGCATTAACAGGGTAGGTAGCAACACTAATTTCTGCGCCACTTTGAATATGTTTTTCTATTAATTCGTTAAAATCCATTTGGTATAATTGATCCCCAGAAAGAATTAATGCATACTCAAAATCGTTTCTTAAAAAGTGATGCATGCTTTGTCTAACGGCATCTGCGGTACCTTGAAACCAATTACTGTTAGATATAGTTTGCTCTGCAGCCAATACATTTACAAACGCAGAACTAAAAAAACTAAAGTGATACGTATCTTTAATATGTCGGTTTAATGATGCCGAATTAAACTGTGTTAATACAAACATGCGTTTAATGTCTGAGTTAATACAGTTTGAGATTGGAATATCTACTAGTCTGTATTTTCCTGCAATTGGCACAGCTGGTTTAGATCTGTCTTCTGTTAATGGATAAAGTCTTGAGCCTTGACCACCACCTAATATAATAGATAGTACTTTGTTGTTGATCATAAAAATGGATTTAATGAGTTATAGACGTTTAAATAGGATTGAGCTGAGGCATGCCAAGAGTGATCTATAGACATGATATCAAATCGAGTTTGTTTAAATATTTCAGAGTTGTAAAATTCTGCGGCGCGTTCTATAGCTTCACAAACTTCTGCAACGGTTACTTCATTATGGCAAATTCCAAATCCACCATCGTATATATCTTCTACGGTATCCTTTAAGCCACCTACACTGTTTACTATTGGAATAGTACCGTATCTTAAAGAATACATTTGGTTTAATCCGCAAGGTTCTACTCGCGAAGGCATTAATAGAAAATCTGCACCAGCGTAAATTATATGCGACAGTTTTTCGTCGTAGCCTATAAAGGCATTGTATTTGTCTTTATATTTTGTTTTTAAGTTTCTAAGTTCGTTTTCAGTATGCTTTTCACCAGAACCTAATAATAATATTGAGATGTCATTACCAAATAAGGATTCAGAAAAAATCTTTGGAAATAAATCTGCACCTTTTTGTTCTACTAAACGCCCAATAAAAGCAAAAAGTGGTCTGTTTACATCTAAGTTGAATTCTTTACATAACCATTCTTTATTTGCTTGTTTTCCTTGTTCTATTGTTTCTTTAGTATAGTTTTCAATAATTAAAGGATCTGTTTCTGTGTTCCAAACTTCGGTATCGATACCATTTAAAATACCAATACATTTTGCATGTTCATCGCTTAATAGCGATTCTAAACCGTTGGCACTTTGTTTTAGCTCGTCCATATAACTTGGAGATACAGTGGTAACAATCCAAGAACATTTTATTGCCGATGCTAACGGGTTAATGTTATGATTCCAATCTAATAAACCAACACGACTAAATTTAAACTCAGGAATAAGGTATACCAAATCGTGAGAAAATGCACCTTGATATTGTGCATTATGAATAGTAAAAGCCACAGGAATTTTTCTTAGCATAGAATATCTAAACGATTCTTGTGCCATAAACGGAATTAATCCGGTATGGTGGTCGTGACAATGTATAACATCTGGTAACGTTTCACTTTGAGCAATCCAGTCTAACGCTGCTATTTGAAACGCTAAAAATCGTTCGGTATCGTATGTTGTATACACAAAGTCTGTATACAGTAATTCCGGTACATCTACAAAATAGATTTCGAAACCTAAATTATTATCTAATAAGGTTAGGATTCTAAAATCATAATCGGTTTCACCTAACTGAATGGTGTCGTTATATACCGGTTTAAATTTATGAGTTTTAGTAAATTTATTATTATAAAAGGGCATTACTACCTGGCTAGAAGCCCCAAGCTCATTCTGATATTTAGGGAGTGCCCCTAAAACATCTGCTAGTCCGCCAATTTTGGCGATAGGATAACATTCGGCACTTAAATGGGTGATAATCATAGTTTATAAAATGGCATTTCTCTATAAACTTAAAAAAAGTATTTCAATCCGTTATTATGTTTCTAATACTATTATTAAAAAAAATGCTATTTGGAATAATTATCTATAATTTATTAGGGACTCTTGAAGATTGGTGTTTTTTGATATAAATACGGAAATTGATTCCATAGTATTGAAAATGAAATATGATTTCAAAAAAAAGACTGCCAGTATGGGCAGTCTTTCTTCATTAAAATATATGTTTTTTATTAGTCGTTTAATTTTAAAACGGCCATAAATGCTTGTTGAGGTATTTCTACATTTCCAACTTGACGCATACGTTTTTTACCTTTCTTTTGTTTTTCTAAAAGTTTACGTTTTCTAGAAATATCTCCACCGTAACATTTTGCTGTTACATCTTTACGTAAGGCTTTAATAGTTTCTCTGGAAATAATTTTTGCTCCAATAGCAGCTTGAATTGGAATATCGAATTGCTGACGAGGAATTAATTCCTTCAGTTTTTCACACATTTTCTTCCCAATATTCTGTGCATTATCTGCGTGAATTAAAGCTGAAAGTGCATCAACGGTTTGTGCATTCAATAAAATATCAAGTCTTACTAATTTCGAAGTTTTCATACCAATTGGATGATAATCGAAAGATGCATATCCTTTAGATACCGTTTTTAAACGGTCGTAAAAATCGAATACAATTTCGGCTAAAGGCATATCGAATGTTAACTCCACACGTTCTGGTGTTAAATACGTCTGGTTTAATATCATTCCTCGTTTTTCAATACAAAGCGACATAACGTTTCCAACAAAGTCTGCTTTAGTAATAATAGTTGCCTTAATATATGGTTCTTCAACTCTGTTTACTGTAGAAGGATCAGGTAAATCTGATGGGTTATTTACAATAAACGGTGTGTCTGGATTTTTGTTTGTGTAGGCATTATAAGATACGTTAGGTACAGTAGTAATTACCGTCATATCAAATTCACGCTCTAAACGTTCTTGTATAATTTCCATGTGAAGCATACCTAAGAATCCACAACGGAAGCCAAAACCTAAAGCCGCAGAACTTTCTGGAAAGAATACTAAAGACGCATCGTTAAGCTGAAGCTTTTCCATAGAGTTACGTAACTCTTCGTAATCTTCGGTGTCTACAGGATAAATACCTGCAAATACCATTGGCTTTACGTCTTCAAAACCTTCAACAATGTTTGTTGTTGGTCTTTCAAAATCTGTAATTGTATCTCCTACCTTTACTTCTTTTGCTGTTTTAATTCCGGTAATTAAGTATCCAACATCACCAGTTTTTACACTTTTCTTAGCAACTTGAGTCAGTTTTAAAGTTCCAACTTCGTCTGCAAAATATTCTTTATCTGTAGCGACAAATTTAATTTTTTGTCCTTTTTTAATTTCACCGTTAAAAACTCTAAAGTAGGTTTCAATACCTCTAAAGGTGTTGTAAACCGAGTCGAAAATTAAGGCTTGAAGCGGGCCATCTGGATCTCCTTTAGGTGCTGGAATGCGTTCAATAACAGCTTCTAAAATTTTATCTACTCCAAAACCTGTTTTTCCACTAGCGTGAATAACATCTTCTGGATTACAACCTAAAAGTTCTACAATATCGTCTGTAACTTCTTCTGGATTGGCACTTGGTAAATCTACTTTATTAAGAACAGGAATAATTTCCAAATCGTTTTCTAAAGCTAAATATAAGTTTGAAATTGTTTGAGCTTGAATACTTTGCGCTGCATCTACAATTAACAGGGCGCCTTCGCAGGCAGCAATAGATCGAGACACTTCGTAAGAGAAATCAACGTGGCCAGGAGTATCAATAAGGTTAAGAACATACTCTTCTCCTTTGTATATATAGTCCATTTGGATGGCATGCGATTTAATGGTAATACCACGCTCGCGCTCCAAATCCATACTATCTAGTAGCTGATTTTGTTTTTCACGTTCGGTCACCGAACCTGTATAATCTAATAAACGATCGGCTAATGTACTTTTACCGTGATCGATGTGTGCAATGATGCAAAAATTTCTGATGTTCTTCATAAAGAAAATTATACCTGGCTTTAATCTGCAAATATAGTTGATTTAGATGAGCAAAATTCATTTTTTTAAATGTAGTTTATGTAAGAAAAATAATCTTAAAATAATGTGGTTTTACCGTAATTGTCTTAATAGTAATTATTATAAATTTGTTTTACTAAACCCATTTCATGCCAACCAAGTTATTGCTATTCATTTTATTGTGCCCTTTTGTTTCGTTTTCTCAAGACATTGAGGTCCGTGGTAAAATTGTAGATCAGCAAAACTTACCAATTGCATATGCTAATGTGGTTCTAAAAAATAGCGAAGACTCCAAAATTCTTCATGGTGCTGTAAGTAACGATGATGGACACTTTGTTATAAAATCGGTTTCTCCAGCAACATATACTTTAGAGATCAGCTTTATTGGGTTTACTACTTATGAAACGACTTTAGAACTCACTAAAGTATTCGATTTACATACTATAACTTTACAAGAATCGGCTGAAAATTTAGATGCCGTAAATCTTGTAGTTAAGCAACCTACCTTTAAAAAACAATCGGACCGAATTGTGTTTAATATTGAACAAACTTCGTTAACAGAGGGTAGTGTGATGGATGTATTAAAAAGTACTCCAGGTGTTTTAATTATGAATGATGAGATTAGTGTAAAAAACAACACTAATATTATTTATTTAATTAATGATAAAAGGGTGTATTTATCTGGCGAAGATTTACAAATTCTGTTATCTGGTACAAATGCAACTTATGTTCAAGAAGTAGAAGTTATTACCAATCCGCCTGCAAAATTCGATGCAGAAGGTGCAGCTGTTATCAATATTAAAATGAGTAAAAACCTAATTACGGGTTACAACGGGAGTCTGTATGCAAACTATACGCAAGGTATACATCCTCGTTTTAAAGTAGGTATGAACCATTTTTATAAAACAGATAAACTAAATATTTTCGCAAATTATTCTTACGGAGAACGTGAAATAAATCTTTACGACGAGAGTACTGTAAATTTTATTGAAAACAATGCCATTGTAGGCGAATGGTCTAGCATAGGAAATAGAGATACTAAATCGAAATCGCATAATGCGAATGCCAATATAGATTATACATTTAATGATGCGAATGTACTTTCTTTTTCTGCAAACGTAAATGTAACGCCATATTGGAAACGTCATGGACTTATGGAAACAGAAGCTATAGATTCTTCTTTTGTTTCTGTAAATGATATAGACGATTCTAAGACAAATATAGCGGCCAACTTAGACTATGTACACACTTCAGAATCGGGGCAGACTCTATCTGTTAATTTACACCACACTAATTACGATTACGATAGGTATCAAGATATAAATTCTGACTATTTTGATGTTAATCATGTAATTTCAAGACAGAACGAGTTTAACTCTGTATCTAATCAAAAAACTAAAATTTATTCAGGGCAGTTAGATTACAGTATGACTTTAAATACTGATGTTGCTTTAGATTTTGGTGTAAAATTTTCAGCGATTGATTCAGATAGTGATGTCGCTCAATTTTATTCAACCAAAGATAGATTTATTAACGACGAAATAAATAGCGGTGTTTTCAATTATAACGAAGAGAATTATGCAGCTTATGTAAACAGTTCTAAATATTGGGATAACTGGAGTATTTCTGTAGGATTACGAGGTGAATTTACCGATGTAGAAGGATTAGCCACTGGGAGTATAGATAAAGGTAATAGTTTCGATTATTTTAAACTTTTTCCAACGTTTAATGTTTCTCACGATTTTAACGAAAGCCACAGTCTAGGTTTATCTTATGGTAAACGTATAGCACGACCAACCTATGCATCTTTAAATCCGTTTAAATACTATTATAACGATTTTGCTTATTTGCAAGGAAACCCTAGTTTACAACCTACAATTTCGCACTTAACTACATTGTCTTATACGTTAAAAGGTACATATACTTTTGAAGTGTATTATCGTTATGAGATTGATCCAATAAATGAATTAGTGTTTCAAAATAATAATAGTAATCGTTTAATTTATTTGCCAACTAATTTAGATAAATCTATTGATTATGGTTTCGATTTTATGACTTATAAACCCATAACAGCGTTTTGGTCAGTATATTTTATAAATTCAATTTTTCATGAAACAGCATATTTCAATGCGGAACAAAGCGGAGGTATTACTGAAACAAATGAAACTTGGGCGATGTATACTAATGTCATGAATTTTTTCTCTTTCTTGGAAGACCGTAGTCTAAATGGTGAAATTTCCTTGTTGTATTTATCGCCAATGATTAATGGATCGTCTAACGTCTCTTCAAGAACACAAGTCGATTTAGGTGTTAAAAAGAGTTTTAATAACGGAAAGTGGGTCGTTTCACTTAAAGCTAGCGATATTTTTAGAACTACAGATTTTACTTTAAAAAATCAATATTTAAACCAAGATAACTCTTATTATAGTAGATTCGATAACCAATGGATACGTTTTGGGTTGCGGTATAACTTCGGAAATACGAAGTTAAAAACCAACGAAAAAGAAGCAAAAGAGCTAAACGAACGTAACCGTTTAAACAACGAAGGTGCTGATCATTAAAAATATTCTATTTACTTGATTTATAATATAATTGACTTTAAATTATTTATGTTATTTTTGAGCAACCATTTTTTATTTTATGTCTTTAAAACTAACATTTCTTTTTTTATTTTGTTCTTATTTCTGTTTCTCTCAAGAAATTAAAATTTCTGGTAAGGTTCTGGATGATCACAAATCACCAATTTCTTATGCAAATGTAATTTTAGTAGACAAAGAAGATCAATCAAAAATATTTGGAACAATAACCAATACCCAAGGCTTCTTCTTGGTAGATAACATAGTCGTTGGAACTTATAATCTAGAAATTAGTTTTGTAGGATACACAGGGTATAATACAGAATTACTTATAGATAAGGTTATGTATTTAAAACCTGTTATTTTAAACGAGATAGCCGAAGAGAACTTAAAAGTAATTGAAGTTACTATAGATGATGATGACGTTAAAAAACCTTCGTAACAAAACGTGTGTTTTTAGAATTTATTTACAAAAAGATATAATTCTTTAATACGTATTTAAATGGTTAGCTTTTAACTCAACATATACAAAATATTAAATAATAGTATTTATTCTCTCAATTTCAGTATTTTTGCACACTTAAAAAAATAGATTTTGGTTAAAATAGATACTATAGAACTTCCCGATTTTCCGTTGCTTTTAGCACCTATGGAAGATGTTAGCGACCCACCCTTTCGTGCATTATGTAAAGAGCAAGGTGCAGATGTTGTCTATACCGAATTTATTTCTAGTGAAGGATTAATTCGCGATGCTGTAAAAAGCACCATGAAGTTGGATATTTACGAAAAAGAACGTCCTGTAGGAATCCAAATTTTTGGAGCTAATCTGGACAGTATGCTTCAAACTGTAGATATTGTAACCGAATCTAAACCCGATATTATCGATATTAATTTTGGTTGTCCTGTTAAAAAAGTAGTCTCTAAAGGCGCTGGTGCAGGTATTTTAAAAGATGTCGATTTAATGGTGAGTTTAACCGAAGCCATGGTTAAGCGTACACATTTACCAATTACAGTAAAAACACGCTTGGGGTGGGATCACGATTCTATTCGTATTATGGAAGTTGCCGAACGTTTACAAGATGTAGGTTGTAAAGCCATTTCTATTCACGGTCGTACACGTGCACAAATGTATAAAGGAGATGCGGATTGGGGACCTATTGCCGATGTAAAAAACAACCCAAGAATGCATATTCCAGTCTTTGGCAATGGCGATGTAGATACTCCAGAAAAAGCCATGAAAATGCGTGATGAATATGGATTAGATGGCTGTATGATTGGTCGTGCAAGTATTGGCAATCCGTGGTTTTTTAAACAAGTAAAACACTTTTTTGAAACGGGCGAACATCTTGATCCTATTACAATAGAAGAGCGCGTAGAAGCTGCTAAACGTCATTTACAAATGGCTATCGATTGGAAAGGTGAAATTTTAGGTGTGTTCGAAACACGACGTCATTACACAAATTACTTTAAAGGTATTCCTCATTTTAAAGAATACCGTCAGCGTATGGTAACTAGCGATGCTTCAAAAGATGTTTTTGATGCGTTTGATAGCGTTTTAAATGACTTCTCTGATTATAAGTTTACCAAATAACTAAATTTTATATTAATCACATTCAGCATTTTTTTCAGAATATTATT